>DTXA01000457.1 GCA_012962735.1 Candidatus Latescibacterota bacterium | reverse complement strand
GAGGACGTGGTGGCCGGAATCCGGACGCCCATGCCCCTGAATATCCTGCAGAGGCAGCGCACCGGTAGGGACCTGCCCTCCCTCGAGGAAGTTATGCCCGAGATATACCGAGAGCTGGTGGAGATCAGGGACAAACTCGAGCGCCACTACCGGGATATGCAGGACATAGAGTTCACCATCCAACGCAGGAAGCTCTGGATGCTCCAGACCCGAGTGGGCAAGCGCACTGGGTTTGCGGCCATAAGGATGGCTGTAGAGATGGCCGAGGAGGGCCTGATAACGAAGGAGGAGGCGCTCCTGAGGGTCGAGCCCGAGCAGCTCAACCAGCTTTTAAGGCCGGTCTTCGACCCGAAGGCCTTAGATCAGGCCAGGGCCGAGGGTAGGGTCGTGGCCAAAGGGCTCAACGCCGGGCCTGGAGCGGCCACCGGCAGGGTGGTGTTCACCGCGCCGGAAGCGGAGGAGTGGGCCGCCAGAGGCGAGGAAGTGATATTGGTTCGGCTCGAAACCTCCCCCGAGGACATAAGGGGCATGGACGCTGCTGTAGGAATCCTGACGGCCAGGGGTGGGATGACGTCCCACGCCGCCTTGGTGGCCAGGCAGATGGGGAAGGTGTGCGTGGTGGGGTGCGGCGCCTTAGAGATAAACTACAAGGCCCGTCGTATGATGATCGCAGGGAAACATGAGGTTAAGGAAGGGGACCATATCTCCATAGACGGCACGGCCGGGGATGTGATCCTGGGCCACGTACCCACCATGCCCTCCGAGGTCCTGCGGGTGGTCCAGGGTGAGATGAAGCCCCAGGACTCTGTAGTTTACCGGCTGTACTCAAGGCTCATGGAGTGGGCGGACGAGGTGCGGGACTTAGGCATCCGCACGAACGCGGATCTGCCCGACCAGGCCGAGCTCGCCGTGGCCTTCGGTGCCGAGGGGATAGGCCTCTGCCGGACAGAGCATATGTTCTTCGAGGAGGACCGCATAGACTACATGCGGGAGATGATATTGGCCGAGGACGAGGAAAGCCGAAGAGAGGCCTTAGAGAAGCTCCTCCCGATGCAGAAGGAGGACTTCAAGGGCTTGTTCCGGGTTATGCACGGTATGCCGGTGATCATAAGGACCCTTGACCCTCCCCTGCACGAGTTCCTGCCCCACGACGACGCCACCATAGATGCATTGGCGCGGAAGCTCGGCAAGGACCCGCAGAGGATCAAGGAGAAGCGGGACAGCCTGCACGAGTTCAATCCGATGCTCGGGTTCAGGGGGTGCAGACTGGGGATCATCTACCCTGAGATCACCGAGATGCAGGCCAGGGCCATCTTCGAGGCTGCCTGCGAGGTTGCCCAGGAGGGGGTGGAGGTCATCCCCGAGGTTATGATACCCCTCGTGGGCCACGTTAACGAGATAAAGGCCCAGAAGGCGGTCGTGGACAGGGTGGCCATGGAGGTTATGGACCGGTATGGGGTGCAGTTGAAGTACATGGTCGGGACCATGATAGAACTCCCCCGTGCGGCGGTCACGGCCGACGAGATAGCACAGGTCGCCGAGTTCTTCTCCTTCGGCACCAACGACCTGACCCAGACCGTCATGGGTATGAGCAGGGACGACGCGGGCAAGTTCCTGCCCTTATATATCCAACTGGATATCATCCCGGACGACCCCTTCTCCACCCTGGACCAGATGGGGGTGGGGAAGGTAGTCGAGATCGGCATAGAGAGGGGCCGCAAGACCAGGCCGGATATCGAGGTGGGCATCTGCGGGGAGCACGGCGGAGACCCCGAGTCCGTAGAGTTCTGCCACCGTGTGGGTATGGACTACGTGTCCTGCTCGCCCTATAGGGTGCCCATAGCCAGGCTTGCGGCAGCCCAAGCGGCGCTGAGGTTCCCGAGGAAGTGAGGTGCAGAAAACGGAAACGGGGGATGTCCTCCTGGGCATCCCCCGAGCTTTTTAAAGCGGGAAGTACGTCGGAGGCGAAATATGCGCACCATAATCGAACATTCCCGTGAGATTCCCGTCGTCGCCGAGGCGGATGTCGCGGTGTGCGGAGGTGGGCCAGGGGGGTTTCCCGCGGCCATAGCTGCCGCGCGGCATGGCGCCAAGACGATACTTATAGAGCGTTATGGCTTTATGGGAGGACTCGCCACGGCGGGATTGGTCGCTCCCATCCTGGGACATACGGCCCATGAAAGCAATATACCCATCGTGGAAGGAATCCTGCGGGAGGTTACAGAGCGCTTGCATGCCCTCGGCTGTGCGCCCTCTTGGGAGGAGGCCTTGAGCGAGTGGGGCATCCGCTTCGATGCCGAGGCTCTCAAAGTGGTCATCGACGAAATGTGCCAGGAGGCAGGTGTTGAGCTTTTGCTACATACATTGGTCACAGATGTGGTTAAGGATGGAGATTCTATCGCCGCTGTGATCGTGGAAAACAAATCGGGCCGTCAGGCCGTGGCCGGCAAGGTCTTTGTCGACGCCACTGGCGATGCCGATGTGGCCTATCGCGCCGGCGCACCTACAACTCACGGACGTGCCTTCGACTCCCGGAACCAGGCTATGGGCTCCTTTTTCCATCTGGCAGGGTTCGAACCCTTGGACCAGCGACGGGTCCAAGAGTTATATAAGCTCATTCGGCACGAGATGGAGAAAGGTCGGCTCCACTTTTACAACAAGGGTTTTCTGAATTGCAATGCCTACCACACAGATCATACCTCGGCCAATATGACCCGAGCTGGGGGGGACCCCACATTGGTTACAGACTTGGTCCGTGCCGAGATAAGTGTCCGCCGCAATGTCTGGGAACTTGTTCGTTACCTCAGGGCCGAGGTGCCAGGTTTTGAAAACTGCTATGTGCAGCAGACTTCCTTCCAAATTGGACCTCGTGAGAGCCGTCAGATCGTAGGACTTTATGCTCTGACCGGAGACGATATCCGCAATGGCGCCAAGTTCGAGGATGCCATCGCCCGTGGGTCCTGGTGGATTGACATACACTGCCCGTTGGGAAACACATATCCGGTCCATCTATGCGTGGCCGAATGTCCCGAAGGAGCTGACTGTCCCTATTGGGCTGCGGAGCATGAGAACATGTGTTCACAGAGGGAGCTTTTTCCCCCTAAAGGTGATTGGTACGACATCCCTTATCGCTGCCTTTTGTCGGTAGCCATTCCCAATCTGCTTTCCTCAGGGCGTTGTATATCGGCCACCCATGAAGGTATGGCAGGAGCACGTGTGATGGGGACCTGTGTCGCCATCGGCCAGGCGGCGGGTACGGCCGCAGCGTTGGCCGTCGCCGAGGGAGTGTCCCCTGCCGATATAAATATCTCGCAACTTCGGGAACTTATACGAAAGGATGGCCAGCTTGTCTGAGCTGGTATACTGTCGTGAGATGAGTCGGTACATCACAATGTCTACTTGACGTTATTTTCACTTGCCTTTCTCCTCAAAAATCTTGCCCTGAGCCTTCTGAGGTATTATCTTTATCTAGAGGAGGACATGGTAGAGCCTTTAAAGTGGGAAGACGGGGCAGTTCGTATCCTTGACCAGACCGAGCTTCCCGGAAGGGTGGTTTACCGGACCTGCCGGGACGTGGGGTCTATGGCCGAGGCAATATCCTCCCTGAGGATACGTGGAGCTCCTCTCATCGGCATAGCCGCCGCATACGGGGTAGTTCTGGGGGTCTGGGGGGCCGAGGACGAAGGTGAACTGTGGCGGAGATTGGAGGCCGCCTCCGAGCGTATCGCCTCTACGAGACCCACGGCCGTGAACCTCTTCTGGGCCTTAGAGCGAATGCGCAGGGCGGCCGAGGCACACAGGGGGGAAGGTTCGGATGTCATACGTGAGGCCCTCCTCCACGAGGCGTCCGAGATACACAGGGAGGACAGGGATAGGTGCCGGGCCATAGGCAAGCACGGAGCGGAGCTGCTCCCCGAGAGGACCTCGGTCCTCACCCACTGCAACGCAGGGGCCCTGGCCACAGGGGGCATAGGGACCGCCTTAGCAGTGCTGTACGTGGCCTGGGAGCGGAGCAAGGAGGTGAGGGTCTTCGTGGACGAGACCCGCCCCCTCCTCCAGGGGGCGAGGCTCACGGCCTGGGAGCTGCAGCAGGCCGGGATGGACGTCACCCTCATTTGCGACGACATGGCTGGATGGGTGATGAGCCGAGGCTGGGTGGACGCTGTGGTGGTCGGAGCTGACCGTATAGCTGCAAACGGGGACTTCGCAAACAAGATAGGCACATACAGCCTTGCTGTGCTGGCCCGACACCACAGAGTTCCATTTTACGTGGCCGCTCCTCTTTCCACCTGGGACTTTTCCATAACCGATGGGTCTCAGATCCCCATAGAGGAGCGCGGCCCGGAGGAGGTAACCCAAGGCTTCGGAAGGAACACAGCTCCCGAGGGTGTGCGGGTCTACAACCCCGCCTTCGACGTCACCCCAGCGGAGCTGGTGACCGCTTTCATCTCCGAGAAGGGAGTCGCCCTTCCCCCGTTCGGGGAGCACTTCCGAAGATGGAGTTGCGGCGCGTATACATCCCCGAATAGAGGTCGTTCAGTCAGAAAGTATCGGACGAAACGAAAACTTTTTGGGACACAGAGGTGTGGGCTTTCTCGCAATGGTCTTTAAGGTAACAAGGAGGTCACTATGGCCATAGCGGGAAAGAAGGTGCTGATAGTGGTGCCGCCTGAGTTTCAGGACAGGGAGTACGAGCGGGTGAGGAGGCTGTTGGAGGCCCAGGGGGCCAAGATAACGGTCGCCTCCCTCTATCCCGGCCAGGTCCGGGGGGAAAAGGGCCTGATGGCCAAGGCCGAGGTAGCCGTGTCGGACGTTAAATATTACGACTACGACGGCCTGGTGTTCATAGGCGGGGAGGGAGCCCGGAAGTTCTTCTTCGATGATGAGAAGGTGCTCAAGCTCGCCAAAGATGCCAAGTACAAGCCCATGGGCGCCCTTTCCACCGCGGTGGGCATCTTCGCCTACGCCGAGGTGCTCAAGGGCAAGAAAGCCACCGGCAGCCGAAACCTCGTCCGCATGGTGGAGGCCCTGGGGGCCAAGTACACCGGGGAGCCGGTGTGCGTGGACGACAAACTTGTCACGGCTGTGGGGCCTGACGATGCCGAAAGGTTCACAAACGCCTTTGCAGAAACGCTGGCCAAGTGAGGCCGGGGCCCTGTCCTGCGGGACAGGGCCTGATTTCTTTGGAAACAAGTACAGTTTAAAATTCGAACAACTTTATAATTTTTTTAAATTTCTCTTGACCTTTGTAAATTACGGGTGTATATTATGTCATGGTAAAGATGGGATGAAGTCTGAACGTCCGCTGTGAAGGAGGGACCATGCGGCGCATGAAGAAGTCCTGGTGGAAGTTTCTGGGTGCGGTGGCCGGTTTGGTCGCCCTGGACATGGCCACCACGGACAGGAGCGGGTGGAACTACGTTCCTCCCTCGCGGGCGGCCCCTAAGGGGGCCCCTGTTGTGGCGATAGCGACGACCGAGGATTTGGACCCACCTGTGCCCATAGATGCCTATCCAGTGACCTACGAGCAGGTCAGGGAGGTGGTCTGGCGGGCCCTGGACTTGGACACCTCGGAGCGGAACATAAGAAAGGTGATCGAGCCGGACGACTGGGTTGCGGTGAAGATCAACATGGTGACCGCACCCATAGTCGACGGCAGCGGGAGGAAGCGGACGGGGTTCTGGAGGGATGGGGTCGAACACTGGGGGGACTGCACGGACCTGAGGGTCGTCAAGGCGGTTTTGGAGTATCTTATAGAGAACGTGGGGCCGAGGAAAATAGACATAGTAGAAGGCCCTGCGGAGTGGTCGAGGAAGAACTTGAGGCACCTCGGGGCGGCGTACGGCAACTCGTACGACACAGATGGTTGGGAGATCCAATGGCGGGAGTTCGGAAACCTATCGCCGATACAGATCGCCCGGGAGTTTAACGAGAAGTACGGGAAGACCATAGTGGACACCACCGATTTGAACGACGAGGCGTACAGGTTCGAACCCGTTCCGGGGGGACCCCTCCAGCGGGTGAGCCCCCAGTGGAGGGATTCGGACCGGTTCGGCTGGGGGGTGCCGGTGCCATTTACGGGGACGCCTCGGGAGGGGTACTATATGCCGGTTACAGTGTTAGATGCGGATAAGATGATATCCATAGCCGTTATGAAGACCAACTATGGTGGGGCCACCCTGGCGATGAAGAACTACGTGGGGACCCTGTCCTCCCGGCCCTTCGGGGACGGGACATCTAAGAGGCAGATGGACAGCAACCAGTATGAACGTGGATTCGTGGACCTGTTCTCGTACAACCCGGCGGTATACTCTATCATCGAGGGCTTCTGGGCCGATGAGGGTTCCTGGCCTGGGACAAGGTGGAACCTCCACAGGAATATGGTAATAGCGAGCTCCGATCCCGTCGCAGCGGACGCTGTGGCCCTGGCGGCTATGGGTATCAACCCCAGGGACGTGGACCACCTTTACCTTGCGGCGTACAAGGGATTCGGGACGTTCGATCTGGACAGGATCCGTACCGTGGGCCGTTCTTGGAGGGAGGTACAATACAAGTTCCGTCGCCATAGAGGGTTCCGGGGATTGGGCTTCCAGAGGTGGCTCGTGGCAGGGCCCTTCGAGGGAACGGACCTCGACCATGACTACATAGGCGGCGAGGCAACCGCGATCCCTCGGACAGGGGACCCGGCGGGGGAGGGAGGGACCTGGCGTGTCTGGATGCACCCGCCCACCTACCCGGAGACCTACGTCGACCTAACCTACTACGTACACCAGGAGCCCTCGAGGGAGGAATTCCCAGTTATAGACATCAAGAGGGACCTGGGCAACACCACGCACTACGCGTTCCTGTTGATAGAGTCCAAGGGAGATCAGGATGGGTACCTCTGGGTGGATATGGACGATATGGGCAAAGTCTGGCTCAACGGCGAGGAGGTGTTCCGCAAGGACTTCCCCTCGTCTTACAAGATAGGCCAGTATAGGGTGCCGGTGCACCTGAGGGACGGTGTGAACACCCTTATGGTGAAGGTGGCGAACACTTACGGGGGGGCGGGGTTCTGCGCATCCATAGTGGACGAGGACAGCGAACGAGGCACCATGCTGTTCGATATAAGGGATTTCCTGCCGGGGGAGGCCCCAGCCGTGGCGGAGGACGAGACGGGTCCCCTGCCTGAGCAGTTCGAGCTTTTGGGCAACTTCCCCAACCCCTTCAACGCCTCCACCCAGATCCGGGTCCAGGTGGCCCGGAGGGAGGCGGTCTACCTTGAGGTGTACGACATGCTGGGCAGGATGGTGTGCACCTTGGCCGATGGAGTTTTGCTTCCTCCCGGGGAGTACACCTACACCTGGGACGGAAGAGACGGCGTGGGGGTCCCGGTCGCCAGCGGGGTGTACCTCTGCACCTTAAGGGCTGGGAATTTCTCCCAGACCAGGAGGATGGTGCTGGTAAGGTAGATGGAGCTTTGGTACGAGATACTCCACCGGATGTGGCTGGTCTACGATTCTATCCGGCAGGCCCTGTACGGGACGCACACCTACAGGGTGATCTCCATCTTCTGGGCTCTTTTCTCCCAGCTCTGGCACTATGCGGTCTTAGGGGCGCTCGTGGCCGCTATGGCCTCCCGCTTCCTGCCGAGGGAGCGGCTACGGGATCTCCTGAGGGCCCGGAGGGGGTGGTCTCTGATCGGAGCTGCCTTAGTAGGTCTGGTCTCCCCTCTGAGCACTTATGCGGCCATCCCGTTGGTGGGGAGCCTGATGCTCGTAGGGGTCCCCGCACCGCCTCTGTTGGCGTTCCTCGTAGCCTCTCCCCTGATGAACCCCTCGCTCTTCCTGATAACCTGGGGGGTGATCGGACCCGAGATGGCCCTGGCACGGGCCGTATCGGCTTTCCTCTTAGGGATGGTCGCCGGAGGTTTGACGGAGGTCCTCTCTAAGCGAGGGATGGACTTCGGCCGGGATATGCGGGTGAAGGGAGACAGGAGAGAGGGGGGAAGGCCTGGAGCCATTGGATTCCTACACGAATTCGGGAGGTCGCTCTCGTACGTTGGGAGGTACTTCCTGCTCTCTCTGTTTCTTGCGGCTTTGGTGCAGGTTCTGGTGCCTCCTCGATGGATCACCTGGCTCTTCGGCGGGAGGGGGTTCACCTCAGCCGCGATGGGGGGGCTATTAGGGGTGCCGCTGTACTCGTGCGGAGGTGGAACCGTCCCGGTCATAGCGACCTTAGTTAGCATGGGGATGGGGCAGGGCGCGGCTTTGGCCTTCTTCTTGACCGGTCCTGCGACCAAGCCCGCCACCATCCTAAGCCTCCAGGCTGTTGCAAGGGGAAAGGTGCTAGCGCTTTATTTAGGAGTGACTCTGATCGGAGGGGTGTTGCTGGGATATACCTACTCGCTCTTCGCCCCGGAACTCCATTTAGACGACCTGTACTACGGCCAGGTTGAACCTGCGGAGGATGCGTTGTTCACCAAGCCCGGGATTGGTGGTCCGGCCAAGATCTGGTGAGGTCGAGATGGGCATTAACGGCATAGTGGACCTGCGCAGCGATACTGTGACACACCCTACTCCCCGGATGAGGGAAGCCATGTACAGGGCCGAGGTGGGAGATGATGTGTTCGGGGAGGACCCGACCGTGAGGCGCCTCGAAGAGATGGCCGCAGAACGTATGGGCAAGGAGGCGGGGCTTTTCGTGGTCAGCGGGACTATGGGCAACCTGATCTCCCTGCTGGTCCAGTGCGGCAGGGGGGAGGAGGTGATATTGGGGGACAGGTCCCACATCTTTCTATACGAGTGTGCCGCCCCCTCCGCCTTAGGTGGCATCTCCCTACGACCCGTCCCAAACCTGCCGGACGGTACGATGGACCTCGAGGAGGTAGAGGCCGCTGTACGGCCCGACAATGTCCACTTCCCCCGCACCAGGCTCATCGCCTTAGAGAACACCCACAACAGGTGCGGGGGGGTGGTTCTTCCCCCGGAGTACTTCCGGCGTGTGAGGGAGCTGGCTGACAGGTGCGGGCTTCAAGTGCACTTAGATGGAGCCCGTATGTTTAACGCTGCCATAGTCCTAAGAGTGGACGTGCGGGAGTTCACTCGATACGTGGATTCTGTGACCTTCTGCCTCTCCAAGGGCCTGTGCGCTCCGGTGGGCTCCGTGGTATGCGGGTCGGAGGAATTCATCCGGGAGGCCAGAAGGGCCCGGAAGGCCTTAGGAGGGGGGATGCGCCAGGCCGGTGTGCTGGCCGCCGCCGGGATCGTGGCGCTTGAAGAGATGGTGGACCGGCTGGCCGAGGACCACAGGAGGGCCAAGATGTTGGCCGAGGGGATTGTGGAGATCCCTGGATATACGGTGGACCTGAGCCAGGTGCAGACCAATATGGTGTACTTCGATCTGTCCGAGGGCACACGTGAAGACCGCCTCGAGGTGGTAGGACGGCTGCGGGAACGGGGCGTTCTGATAGGAGCGTATCCAGATGCTGGCTTCCGGGCCGTGACACACTACTGGATAGACGATCGGGACGTGGGAAGGGCCTTAGAGGCGCTGGCCCGTGCTGTTATATCTCCTAAGGAATAGGAGGGAAGATGGGGAAAGCGATGATGGTCGTAGTGGTATTCTCGGCGGTGGCTGTAGGCCTGGCCTGGGCTACCCTGCGGAACGTGGCCCCGGATGCCGTGACCAAGGCGACCACATACAACCCGTACGAAGGGGATATATCCGTCCTCACGGACGGTAAATACCCGGGCAACGACCCGAACCCGGCCTCCTTCCGGTGGTTGAGCAAGGGGATATTGGCAGTTGAACTACCTAAGCCTATGGAACTTAAAGAGTTTCGGGTATACGTAGGGGAGGAGGCAGGAGGGTACAAGGTCAGGGCTTACTTAGGTGGCAAGTTGAACTCAAATGGATTGGGGAGGTCGCCGGAGGGAGAGCTGAAGGCTGAGGTGGAGGACGCCTCTTACGCCACGGATACCTGGATGGCGCTCAAGTTCCCCCCGAGAACTGTCGCCGACAACCTCGAGTTTTGGACCTTCGGCGCTGCTGAGTTCTACGAGGTCCAAATACTCGCAGCTTACGAGGAGGCCGTGGAGGGGTCCACCTGGGGGAATGTGAAGGCAGCCTTCCGATGAGTACCCCTTCCAAGGATAAATATGCGAGGAGAGCACGGCAGGCGGCTGTTCTGGGCGATGGGTGTTTCGGCCCTGTTGCATCTCTTGGCCCTTTCTCTGTACCCATACTCCCCATCTAAGGGGGACAGATATCGAGTGTACCTTGTACCCTGGAAGGTGCCCTATAGCCGGTTCAGTCTCCCTGTGGGTCCCATATCTCGGAGGGCGGAACTTCTCCAGTACTCCCCTCCAGGGGTCCACCGTCCACCCCCGAGTCCTCCCTCCGCACCTATCCTGCAGGTCGGCCCAGAGCTTCCCGTTCTCTTAGACACCCTCCCGCTCTTTCCAGAGGTGAAAGTCGATTTACCCCCCGAGGAACTGGCTTACCGGAAGCTTCCCGAGGTGCCACGACCTCCCAGATTCGACTGGGAGCTCGAACTCCTGAGCATGGCGGACGTGGAGAGGGGTCGGATCCGGAGGTTCGTGGTGGTACATCCCGACGACCGTAGGGCCTTGGAGGGCTCCCTGCTTTTGGCCAGGACGACCCGTGGGAGGCTTTTGGACCGTCTCGCCGACTACATCAACCGGCACACCCTCGTCCGGGCCCGGGTGACCCAGGAGTACGCCCCCATCCCATCCCAAACCTTCCAGAACTCCCCCATAGCCTTCGTAGGGTTCCAACAGGAGGAGTACCGGGATACCTTGGGCGTAGGGATCGACACCCTGAAGTCAGTGCCCGGAGCTTCCAAGCAGGACGTGGCCCTTTTGGGGGAATACCTGCTCCGGGGGGGGTTCCTGGTGCTGGCTAAGATCGAGCAGTACGACCAGTTGAGGCGGCACTTGAAGGAGGAATACGGTGGGAAGTTCAAGTTCTTCAAATTCTTGAACTCGGACGACCCCTCTTACCCCGGGTACAGCGGCCCCGTCCGGGGCCTGGACCACCCCCTGTTCCATGCTTTCTACGACATCAATGTGGCCTCATTGTATGAGGCGTATCGAGGACGGAATGTGAAACTGGTCTCGGTATACCGAAGGTACCGGGAGCCCTTCTGCTTCGAAGGAATAGAGCTGAACGGAAGGCTGGTGGCCTTTGCTCCGTACATAGTTCCCCTGGTAAGTGATACCGTAGAGATATCCCCCGAAGTGCTGTTGGGGGTGAACCTTGTGGCCTTCGCCCTAGCCCAGCCGGGGGGTAAGGGATACAGGCTTGTGCGACATGTAAAACCACCTCGATCCTACGAAGGGGAGCCGGAGGCGTACCTTGCTCTTGTGGGGGCCAGAGGTCTGGAGCCCGTGGAGGTGAGGGAGGTGAGGGTCTTCTTGGACGGGGTCCTTCTGGAAGGCGTATGGGAGAGGAAGGTCGTGCTCTTCGGGCCGCTCTTGGGGGGCAAGCGTAAGCTCCGACTGGCCTACCGGGGGACCGAGACGGTGCAGGAGGTGCTGCTGAAGGGAAAGAAGGTCGTCAGGGTGGCGGTGGGATTTCAGAGGATATTGTGGATACGAAGGCTGAAGGCCTACGTAGAGGGGGAAGCCCCCGCTCTGCTCCGGTCTGAGGGGCCGTGATGTCACATAACGGTCGGTGTATATATAGGAGCTTCAGCCGCCCATTCATCAGATAGCCAAAGTGGCGCTTCGTCGAGTATATTGGCTATAGTTATTGGCAGTTAAATCCCAGCATATTAGGGACACATCGTTGTAGCACCTCGGAGGCCCTTCGGGTCATCGAAACGACAAAGCCATTAAAGACACAGACCAACAGTGCCTTCAAAACAAGCTCCTCGTCAAGACTGCAGGATATCTGCCAACCTCTTATTGTCCTCGTGTGAGCATCCATCAAAAACGCAATGTATGTAGGCTATATCCCCACACCATACCTGGTTTGGCTATCGCAAGACCTTTGACAAAGTTAGAATAATCCCTTTCCCCTGGTATGGCGGCCTTTATAGTAGAAACTACTTTTAACTTCTCTGGAACCTTTCAACATGCTTGAGGCTTTTTTAAATCTCAATTGCAAGCTGGGCGATTCTTTCAAGAAGTGGGTCTTTCCTCCCATCTGAGAAAAGTTTCTTCCTCAAATTCTGGAGAGTATTTCCTCGTTGACATAT
>DTXA01000456.1 GCA_012962735.1 Candidatus Latescibacterota bacterium | reverse complement strand
GGGAAGTTCTCCAAGTTCCCCCCCACTTTGGCCCTGATGGCGTTTATGGTTATAGTGTAAGCGTTAAGGTACACCAGGCGGGGATCGGTGTCCGCCACGTTGGATTCAGGCTCGTTGAAGGCCAGATGGCCGTGTATTCCTATGCCCCCGTAACACGTATCTATCCCTCCTACCTCTTCTATCTTGTCCTTCAAAAGGTGCACGTTGGTGTGGTCCGGGAAAAACAGCTGTTCCTGGGGGATGTTTAGCTCATCATCTATGTGGGGGAAGAAGAGCTGTTCCATGGTGCCCCTGAAGCTAAGGGGATGGGAGGAGGAGAGGGCATAGCCCCTGTCGTCGCAGTACTCATCCATAAAGAAGAAATAGCAATTCTTAAGCGATATCTGCTCCCGGTTGATCGCCTCCGCCAGGTAGGGATATCCCCCTGTCGGGCCCACGGGAAGGATGAGCCTGGTGGGGAGCCCCTTGTGGTTGTTCGTCCTTATCTCTTCGACTATGCTATGGGCGAAGTGGCGATGGAGTTCGTCCAAGGTGTCCAATATGACCAGCCTACCCCCGCTGCGCTCGAGCAGATCCTCGGGTGAAAGGGTCAACAATGAGCGTATTTCGTCGTTCCTCTTCATAGGGACCTCCCTTCATATCTCTTCTATTTGGGCACTCGCTTCCAGTCCTCTAAGAACATCTCCAGCCCCACCTCGGTGAGGGGATGGCCAAAGAGGGCCTTCATGATCTCGTATCGCATGGTCACCACGTCCGCCCCCGCGAGGGCCGCCTCTAAGACGTGGATAGGGTGGCGGACGGCGGAGACGATGATCTGGGTGTTGAGGTCGTAGTTGTCGTAGATCCTCTTTATCTGCCTCACGACCTCCATGCCGATATGGCCCACCGCATCCAGCCTACCCACGAAAGGGCTCACATAGGTGGCCCCGACCTTGGCGGCCAAAAGCGCCTGGGTGGGGGAGAAGTTTAGGGTCGCGTTGGTCTTTATTCCCCTTCGGGAAAGCTCCTTTATCACTTTGATACCCTCCTCTATTAGGGGGATCTTCACTACGATGTTGGGGTG
>DTXA01000455.1 GCA_012962735.1 Candidatus Latescibacterota bacterium | reverse complement strand
TCCCTCAAAGGAGGAACGACGATCCGCACTCCCCTGAGCCGATAATAGAGATCCTTCCGGAACCGACCCTCCTCCACCTCCTGCTCAATATCCCGGTTCGTCGCACAGAGCACCCGCACATCCACGCGCCGGGGTTCGTTCTCCCCCAACCTCCGGATCTCCCCCTCCTGAAGCACCCTCAACAGCCGGGCCTGGACCGATGGATTTGCATTGCAGATCTCATCCAACAAAACCGTCCCTCCCTCCGCATACTCAAAGAGCCCGGCCTTGTCCCTGATGGCCCCGGTGAACGCCCCCTTCTTATGCCCGAACAGCTCACTTTCCAAAAGCTCCTCCGGGAACGCCCCGCAGTCCAAGGATACAAATCGCTTCTCCTTCCTCGGACCATTGTAGTGAATGGCTCGCGCGATCAACTCCTTCCCGGTCCCGGTCTCCCCCTCGATCAACACCATAGCCGAACTGGGGATGACCCGCTCTAAGAGCCGGAACACCTCCTGCATGGCCCGGCTGCCACCGATGATATTGGCAAACCGATGTCGTGCCTGGAGCTCCCGGCGGAGCGTTACATTTTCCTGCACCACCCGCGCGTACAGATCCGCATGTTCCAGCGCCTGGGCCATTCGCCCTGTCTGACGCCAGGCAGGTCCGCCAGCGCCGCATAGAAAGGAATCTGCTTCGGCGAAAACACATCCCCCTTGCCCGGATAGTCCAGATACACGGTTCCAATCGTACGCTCCTCGACCTTGAGCGGAAGGCACAGCACCGAGCGTATATCGTATAGCCGCACGCTCTCACGGTCCCGAAACCGGGGATCGGTTCGGGCATCTATGGAGATCACCGGCTCCCCCTGGCCGCCTGCCTGTCGGCAGACAGGGCCGTACGCCGCACGATCCCCTCACTGATCCGGCTCGCCTCTTCCACCATCTTCTGGTCAAGATCCCGGGCGATGCGCACGTGCAGATCCCCGGTCTCCCGGTCCACGATGACGATGAGCCCCCGCTTCGCTCCCGTGACCTCGATCATCACGTCCATCACCCGCCGCAAAGCGACCTCCATATTTAGTGTCCCACCCACGATCCTTGAAACCTCCTTCAGGATCACGAGCTGCTCCCGGGACAGATCCTCCTCCCCGCTTTCCAGGCCGATCTCTCGATGGTTCACCATAGCGCTCCTCTCCACCTCCTTCGAGCTCGGTCGCTCTACTCTGAAATGCGCACATCGGAGGACCATCCCCGGGGGATAAGAGTGAACGTACATCCCAGCCTCAATCGGGTCCTCCATGTTCAACCGCACGCTGCCGCACGTGCCCCAACGAGCCCCGTCTGAGGACGCCCACGCCGTCCAACGATCCCCGACCCGCTCGATGCGCAGATCGTGCATCGGACCTTCTATATACCCCCTACCGAAAATCTGCGGAAGTCCCTGCTCCCTGCCGTATATATACAGCTCATCCCGATCGTCCACCATACAGATGAGGTAGTTCTCCCGATCCTTCCACGCGATCACTCCTCCGGCTCGCTCCGAATCCCCGGCCTTCCGTAGCCTGACCTCAACCGCAAAATCCCCCTCGACCTCCCACACCCATCGAGCGGGCTCTATATGCAGCCCCAAAAAGGGCCGGTTGGCATCCGTCTTCTCCGCCGCCTTGCCGTCCTCTCGAAGATCCCGGATCTCCAAGACTCCTCCTCCACTCCCCAGCCCCTCTGCCCCTCCGCCCCTCCGCAGGGGAGCAGGGGGGCAGGGGGG
>DTXA01000454.1 GCA_012962735.1 Candidatus Latescibacterota bacterium | reverse complement strand
GATATACCGGATTTGCCATCTTCTGGGAGGGGATGAAGTATATAGGAAAACCCGGGGGCATATGGGATAGGGTGTTGAACGAATACTGTCGGGGAAAGAGAAAGCGGCCGGTATGGGCTATCGGGGAGCTGGATTTCGAGGGGGAAGGTAAGTTGGAAAATGTGAAAGAGATAGCTACGATCCTGCTCCTTCGGGAGAAGAGTCGGGAGGAGGTGCTGGAGGCTCTCAGGTTGGGGCGGATGTATGCCACCCGTAATTTTGCATCCCAATGGCTTACCTTAGAGGAGTTTTCAGTGGGAGATCCCTATGGAGTGGCCTATATGGGAGGGACACTTCGGACCCGTTACCCCCCCTATATCCGGATAAGGTTCGTGGCCACCCAACCAAAGGAATTCCAGGTTCAGGTGATCCGAAATGGGGAGATAATCGGGAGCTTCCCGGTCCATGGTTCCGGGCTCATAGAGTTCGACGATCGAACGGCTCCCCGAAAGGGGAAGGTGTACTATCGGATACTCGCCCTTGAAGGGGATTGGGTCTTTCTGGCCTCTAACCCTATATTCGTGGAGTTCGGGAAGGGGGAGTTACAAGGGCTCGGCCGCAAGATCGAAATCAGGATTCAGAATCAGTAGTGAAAAAAAGCCTTGCAGATTGGAGGAATATTCTATATATTTATAAAGAAAGATATGTATCCAGAAGATAGACTAATACGAGGTTTATCCCGGAGGGTTTTAGGTACTAAACTAAGTTACAGAATCGAGGGTCTCCTAAAGGGGGAAATCGACTGGCCGTATACTCTGGGGAGGGCCGAGGAGCAAGGGGTGGCTGGGCTGTTGTGGAGGAACTTGAGGAGCCTGAAGGTAGGCAGCGTTCCCCCTAGGGTCTTGAGGAGGCTTAAGGCCTCTTACTTCCACAACATCGTGAATTACTCCTTATATATGGAAGGACTGAAGCCCGTTTTGGAGGAGTTGTCCGTAGCCGGAATCCCCGTGGTCCTTCTCAGGGGGCCGGCTTTAGTCCTGACGGTCTACCGGGATGCAGGGCTGAGGGGCTTTTCGGACGTGGACCTCTGGATACGGGAGGAGAATCTGCCCCGGATCGAGGAAGTGCTGAGGTCCGAGGGGTTTTCGCCTTTGGAAGGGTATCCTCTGCTCTTCCACAAAGGAGGCCTTTGGATAGACCTACATTTAGACCTTATAGGTACTACCCGGGTCCGCTCCCGGAGTTTCGGCGCCCGGATAGATCGGGATGCCGTATGGGAGGATGTCGAGCCGCTGGAAGTGGATGGATTTGAAGTTCTGGCTCTTTCTCCAAAGGACCGTTTGCTTTTCCTCTGTTTCCATGCCCTTAAGCATTCCTTCTGGAGGCTTATATGGATTGTGGACATAGCCGAGGCGATAAGGGTATATAAGGATTTGCATTGGGGCAACTTCGTCCGGAGGGCCAAGGATTTCGGCTTGGAGAGGCCGGCATATTACGGACTCCGCTGCGCTCATGAGCTTTTGGATGCTCCCGTCCCGAGGGAGGCGATGTCTGCCCTGGTCCCGGTGCGTCAGAAGTACATTGAAAGGAAGCTTTTGGATGTGGCTCTGGCGGGTCTGGGAGCAGATGGGTTAAGCGAGGTGCTTTACCTTTTCTCCATCTCGAAGGCCTCTCAGAGGGCGAGGTTCCTCTGGGAGGCGATCTTCCTCAGGCCCGAGCTCAGACCACAGGTCGACCGAGGGCTCCTGTTCTACCCCAAGAGGATATTCAGGGCGGGAAAGTTGGCCTTAGGGGTAGCCAGTAGGGCGTTCAGTGTCAACAGGCCGAAGTCCATAAACTGCAAAGGGGGTGTCCGAGGTGACGGATAGAAGGGAGTTCATAAAGAAGGGCCTCGTGCTCGGGGCAGGGGTCGTCCTCCTCAGGGGGGCACCGGTCCTGGGGAGGGTCAGGGACCTTGAGGACAGCCTCCCCAAAAGGAGCCCTTATTTCACCTCAAGGCCCGAGGGAGAAGGCATAGTGCTTGTGCCTTTGGGGGAGGATGAGCCGGCCTATAGGCTGAACAAGGTCGCAGGCGCAATCTGGGAGCTCTGCGACGGCCGCCACAGCCCGAGGCAGATGGCACAGATCCTCACCCGGAGGTTCGAAGTCTCGGGAGATGTCTGCCTCAGGGACACCTTGGAGCTCCTCTCCCTGCTCCACAGGGAGGGCCTGGTGAGCATATAGGGAGGAGGTTATGGCAAAGGAGAAGTACGTAAAACCCGTAATCGAGACCCTTCTCGGTCCTCCGGCTTACGGGAGGGAGGCCAGGATATGCGATCCGATACCGTGCGATCCGCGGCCCTGTAGTCCCCCCCAGCCTTGCAAGCCGTGGCCATGCAAGCCGTGCGTTCCGCCCTGTGGTCCCACGCCCTGCAAGCCGTGGTGGCCGTGTGGCCCCGGACCTTGCAAGCCCAGACCTTGTGTCGTGCCATGTCCCGTAGTGCCGCCGGAGCCGAGGTGAGGACGTTCGTGGGCCTCAAGGAAAGG
>DTXA01000453.1 GCA_012962735.1 Candidatus Latescibacterota bacterium | reverse complement strand
GTCCGCTCCTTCGACCCCTGCCTCGCCTGCGCCGTCCACCTCGTCTCTCCGGAGCGGGACTTCGGCGTCTTCAAGATCAGTGCGGGAGGGTGAAAAGACGATCGTCCTCGGCCTGGGGAACCTCCTTATGGGCGATGAGGGGGTCGGGGTCCATGTTATTCGAAAGCTCCAGGAGCTGGAGCTCCCCCCGGAGGTCGAGCCAGTGGACGGGGGGACGGCGGGGATCGATCTTATTCCCGTCTTAAAGGGTGCCGATCGGGTGATCATCGTCGATGCCGTCCGCGCCGGAGGGGAGGCGGGGAGTATCTATCGCTTTGGCCCTGAAGAGCTCGAAAAACCGCTCGATCACCTCTCCCTCCACCAGCTCTCCCTCCAGGAGGTGCTCCAGGCAGCCACTCTATTGGGCATCCAGCCGGGGATAACCATCATCGGCGTTGAGCCGAAGCGGATCGCGCTAGGGCTGGAACTCTCCAAGGAGCTTGAGGAGGCGCTTCCCCGGGTGATCGAGGCAGTCCAGGCTGAGCTGCAGGTCGATTAGCACTTCCCCAGCTCGTAGACGGCATGGCCGAGCAGGGGCAGGATCAACTCCTTTAGGGCCATGGTAACGGCCCGGGAGGAGCCGGGGAGGGAGAAGAGCAGTTTCCCCCCCATCGCCCCGGCGGTCGCACGGCTCAAGATCGCCCGGGGGCCGACCTCCTGGAAGCTCAACCACCGGAAGAGTTCCCCGAAGCCGGGGAGCTCTTTATCGATGAATTCGTGGACCACCTCGTAGGTGGTGTCCCGTGATGAGATCCCCGTGCCTCCGGTGAGGATCACCGCTTGGACCCGTTCGTCCCCCCGTGCCTCCTCCAGGAGACGGCGGATCTGGGAGGGCTCGTCCTTGATGATCCGATACAGTAGGACACGATGGCCATGGGCCTCCAGCCCCTCCTGGATGGATCTCCCGCTCTCATCGGTCTCTGGGGTGCGGGTGTCGCTGACCGTGATCACCCAACACCCGACCCGCTCTACCTGTTTCTCGTGATGGTTCTGTCCTTTTGCCATTGTCCTCCCTCTACCCCTCAGTCTGCCGAGATCCGCATGACCTCGGCAAATAAGTCCGTTACATGTTACCTTCTGCCCCTCTTCCGGTCCATCCCGATCCACCCCGGTCTGACGAGATAGCCGTCTGCTTACTTATAAGTATAAGAGATTTGACG
>DTXA01000452.1 GCA_012962735.1 Candidatus Latescibacterota bacterium | reverse complement strand
GCCTCTTTAACTACGTCCCACTTAATCTCCGGTGTCCAGTCCTCCTCCGGCCCAGGCGCCTCGGTCAGAGTTTCGGGGGTCGTGGGTTTGGGCGGGGGTGGAAGCCAACCGGCGAACTCCGAGGGTCGAAGCGTGGGAGAGGGAGAGGGCGGTCGGGAGGGCAGCGACGGCCTCTCCTCTCCCACCTTCGCTTTGGGTTTGGGCGGTTCGGGTGGTCTTGGAGGCACGGAAGGAGGCAGCCAACCCTCCGGCGGCCCTCCTCGCCGAGGGGGCTCAGGCGTCGGTGGTTTTGGTTTCCTGGCCGCCCTGTCCGGCGGCTTCGGAGCTGGAGGTGGCTTTTTGAACCACCCTTCCTGTAGAGGCATATTTTCCTCCTAGAGATTTAGAGGTTGGCGATTATGTCACAGCACAGCGTGGCCATCCTCAAAGTCAAAATCCGATACGCCTCCAGGAGACGATAGACCTCCTGAGCTGGGTCGAAAACAATACTCTCCGTGGTATTGAGGAGGTTCAATTCCGCCGGCCACTCGGCCTCACGGAGGACGCGGTTGGCCACGTCCTCCACTACGGCGGCCACGCGGTCGAAACACGGGGACGCATTTTGCACGAACCCATAGGCTGCTAACATTCCCCCCGTTCCCGCCGACAGCGACGGGTCGGGGCGCTCAATGGGGGTAATCCCCTGTAAATCAGCATATAAGCCAAGAGCGGTTTGCAGGTGCTCCCGTTCCTCCTCGTCCATAAAACTCAACCTTCTCATCCTACTCCCTCCATTGGCGGCCCTGGATTGACCCCAGGCCCTCGCCCTGGGGCCAGACCGCCCAACTGTCTAAAGTTCGGAATCTCTCCCCGTTGCAGGAACGGGGCGTTCCGTTGTGTTGGCATGGACGGCAGTGTCGGCACGGGTGGGGCAGCGTTGTATCGTCCAGGCTCCTCCTGCCGCTTGAGGGGCTGTCTGGGGGGCTGCCGTGTCTTTTCCTCCCCTGCCGCCTGCCGCACCAACACGGCCATCTGCGGGTCTAGTTCAGAGTCCTCGTGCTCCCTCCTAATTCTTTCCAATTCGGCCTCTGGGTCGGGCACGTCGTCCAGCCACTCCAGGGCCGTCCGGTGCGAAATCACACCGGTCTTGTACAGATAAACCACGTGTTGCTCCCACTCTACCTTGTCCCGTGGGGTTGCTCTACT
>DTXA01000451.1 GCA_012962735.1 Candidatus Latescibacterota bacterium | reverse complement strand
TGGGCACCCAACAGTTGATGCTCATCGTATTGGGAGTGATCATCGTGGGGATCGCCATTGTGGTGGGCATCCAGATGTTCGGTCAGAGCGCTTTAGAAGCCAACAGGAACGCCATCGTGCACCAGGCGATCAGCTTGGCTTTGATGGCCCAGGAGTGGTACCGAAAGCCTGAGGCCTTAGGGGGAGGAGGGAGATCTTTTGCAAATTTCACCTTAGAGAGCATTTCGAAGGACAGCGTGACCGAGGACGGGACTATCCGCATATTCGACCGTACTACAAACAGCTTCGTGGTCACGGTGATAGGTAAGGAGGACGGAGACGGGGACGGAACACCTGTGACAGTTCGGTTGACGGTGTACGCCGATTCCACCTCCGATCCAGTCATAACGGACTGAGGATATATACTTCAACATGCCGGAATTTCGCTATCAGGGGGTCAGCCCTTCCGGAAAGCTTGTGCGTGGTACCCTGTTCGCCAAGAACCGGGGGAAAGCCAAAAAACGCCTGGGCCAGCTCGAGGCGGAAAGGGGTATCAGGATCACCCAGTTGCAGCGCAGGGCTACATTCCTTTATAGGGTCCAGAAGGGGACGGAGAAGCCCGTACAGGGCGAACAGCGGGCGTTCTCTAAGGAGGAAGTTGAGATGGCCCTGCGCCGGATGGGGTATAGGGTGATATGGGTGCGAAAGAAACTCTTGGATTGGACCCTGAAGCCCTCCCCCAAGGACGTTACCATGTTCATCCGGCTCTCTGCGGACCTGCTAAGGGAGAAGTTCCCCTACGACGAGGCCCTCCAGTTGCTCTCCAGCGACATCCAGAGCAAAAGCCTGCGCATTATTCTAAAGGACATCCTCCAGGACCTCAGGGAAGGCAAGGACGGGCGGGAGGTGTTCGGAAAGCACGAGTACTCCTTAGGGAGGTTTACGGCCTATATGTTGGGGGTAGCATCCAAAAGCGGCAATATGGCAGAGATTTACGAGAGCACGGCTAAGTTCTTAGAGCGGGACCAGCAGTTTAGAAAGGACCTGCGTAGCTCCTTAGTTATGCCCTTGGTCATCGTGGCCCTGTTATTTGCTGCCGTCATATACTACGTGGCCTATATCTTCCCGGCGACCGCCAAGATGTTCACCAAGTTCGACATCCCCCTGCCCCCGCTCACCAGCGCGACCTTGAGGATGAGCGATTTCCTCCAGCACAACATCCTCTGGATGTTGGGAATTGCAGTTGTATTGGGACTGGCTGCCTTCCAGTTCTTCCGTTCTCCGAAAGGGCGCCTGTTGTTGGACAGGACCCTAATCCGCATCCCTGTGGTGGGCCCACTATTCCACAAGACCAGCATAGAGATATTCTCCCGGGTCTTCCACACGCTCTACGGCGGTTCCGGGGAGAACATGGAGGCAATCAGGATAGCGGCAGAGGCCTGCCGTAACCGATTCATAGAGCATCAGATCAAGACCATAGCCCTTCCGATGATGCTCAGGGAGGGAAAGGGCATAGTGGAGAGCCTACAAGCTACTGAGGTTTTCCCGGAAAGCGCCATCTCACGATTCCGCTCTGGGGCCGAGACCGGGACGCTGAGACAGGCAGCCTTGCAGTTGGCGGAGTACTACGAGAAGGAGACCTCATATCGCATGAAGGGGGTCATAGATTTCGTGAACATTATTATCACCATGTTCATCATGGTGGTCATGATCGGTCTGACGCTCGTCTCCTCTGAGATCGCAACTATAAAGATCCCAACAGCTAAGTTCTGAGATGGCACGCACTATGCGCATAGGGGAGTTCTTCATACAGAAGGGGATCATAGATGAGGCCACCCTCGAGCGAGCCTTAGAGATCCAACGCAAGGAGCGACAGAGGGTCCAGGGTGGAGCCTACCGCAAGTTGGGGGATATCTTAGTCGAGGAGCTGGGCGTAGACCGCCACCAGGTGTATCGGGCCATTTCGGAGTTCTATGGCTTTAAGGAGCTGGAAATAGACCCTGCCTCCCTGTCGGAAGAACAGATCGCTTTCATCCGTGAGAACTTAGATCAGTTCCCAGAATCCCAGAAGGAGATGTTCCTATCCAGGAAGATCCTCCCCTTCAGCCAAGACGGTCACGGCAGGGAACTGCTCCAGATAGCCGCAGCCGACCCTACGGATCAGGCCGTGGCGGATATGGCCCTTCGTCTCGGGTACCGGCGTTACGAGGTGTTCTACACTCCTTCAGATGTCTTAGAGAAGGTCATAGAAAAAGTCGTGCTGCCCAAGAACGAGTTCTTAGAGCTTATCCAGGAAGTCAGCCAGCAGATGGAGGAGATAGAGGAGGAACCAGCCGAGATAGACGAGGAGGCCTTAGACGCAGAGATCAACCGAAGCCTTTTAGGCAACCTGGTGGAGGGGTGTCTCGTGGAGGCGGTGCGTCGTGGAGTGAGCGATATCCACATCATCCCCAGGGAGGACAACCGGACGGAGTTCCACTTTAGGGAGGACGGGAAGCTCCACCTCTGGCACGTACAGGAGGGAACCAGGCCCGAGGCCGTTGCCGCTGTAGTCAAGGACCGGGCGATCAACGTGGACAGATTTGAACGAGAGCGGGCCCAGGATGGGTTCATCCAGCGCAAGATAGACGGCCATCTGATCCGCTTCCGGGTCTCCATCCTGCCCATAGTGGGGAAGGAATTCGAAAGGAAATTCGAAAGCATCGTTATCCGCGTTTTGGACGACCGCAAGGTCATCAAGGACCTGAACAAGCTGGGGCTTTTCGGGAAGGCCAAAGAGGATTTCATGGAGGCCATCCACAAGCCCCAGGGGATGGTGGTACTTACAGGTCCGACGGGGAGTGGCAAGAGCACCACCATAGTTGCGGCGCTGTGTCAGGTGATAAACCCGTCTGTCAACGTGCTAACGGTAGAGGACCCGGTGGAGTATATTATCGAAGGGGCCAGGCAGATCAAGATCAATCCCGAAAAACTCGGTTTCGAGGCAGCTGTGAGGTCCATCCTCCGGCACGACCCGGACATAGTACTTGTAGGGGAGATGCGGGACTTAGAGACTGCCCAGACCGCTATTAAGCTCGCCAACACTGGCCACCTGACGTTCTCCACCCTTCACACAAACGACGCGCCCAGCGTGGTCTCTCGGCTTTACAAGATGGGGGTGGAGCCGTTTCTGATCGCCAGCGCTATCAACCTCGTGGTGGCCCAGCGGCTGGTGCGGACGCTCTGTCCGTACTGTAAAAGGCCCATGCGGGACCTGGACCCTGCCATACCCCGGAAGTTGGGGTTCACGGACGAGGAGATAGAGCAGACCACCTTCTACGAAGCTGTCGGGTGCGACAAATGCAGGGGGGGGTATAAGGGCCGGGTGGCCATATTCGAAGTGATGCCTTTCACCAAGGCTATACGGAGGATAATCTTAGAGGCCGGGGAGACTATAGACGAGGAGGCTATAAGGCAGCAGGCCATAAAAGAGGGGATGTTGACGCTGAGGGCGTACGGCAGGGAGCGCATCAAGCATGAGCTCACCTCCTTGGAGGAGGTGGCGGCCGTGACGATGGAAACTTGATATCTCCGGAAGGTAGGAGGAAGCCGTGCAGACGGGACAGATGTTGCTGGTCCTTGGCGCTTTTGTGCTTCTGACCACGGCCGTTCTATCGATACATCGGGCCCTCATAGAGAACCAGGACGTGGTGGACGAGGCTCAATACGGTATACCTGCTATCGCCTTGGCCCAGTCAGTGATAGAGGAAGCCTCTGCCAGGGTGTTCGACGAGGTGGTGACGGGCACGCCGCCGCCAAACCTTCCGGAGGGGTTCACCCAGCCCTCCGCCTTGGGACCTGATGCGGGGGAGAGCTACCCGGACTTCGACGACGTAGACGATTACAATGGCCTTAGTATCCAGGACACCACCAGCGTAGGAGCTGTCTACAATATCGCTGCCTCGGTCTATTACGTGGAGGTATCCGATCCGGATACTCCGGTATCCCATCCGACATTTTATAAACGTATAGATGTAACGGCCTCAAATCCTTTCCTCGCCAGGCCGATCACCATAAGCCACCTCTTTTCGTACTGGAGCAGGTAGATATATACCCCAAAAAGTCCTTCGCTTCGCTCAGATACTTTTTGAGGACCCCAGGAGATGAATATGGCGAAGAGGAACACACCCACAGGCGAAGAGCTCCTCCTGCGGGGGTTTCCCCCGGAGGACCAGGAGGCCTTCCTTGGCCTCGGGGTCGTCAAGGCGTTTGGTCCCCAGGAGTACATCGTCCGGGAGGGGACTCCCGGCGATGCGCTGTACATCATCCGGAAGGGGAAGGCCTCGGTATGGAAGAAAGATGTAAAGTTAGGGGACCTCTCCGAGGGAGATGTGTTCGGAGAGGCTGTGGTCCTCTATCCCCACAACCGCATAGCCTGCGTGCAGGCGGAGAGACCCACGGAAGTCTTGGAAGTAAAGCGCGACGATCTTCTGACCTTCTTCAAGTGGCGGGAGGAGAGGATATTCAAATACTTCATCTTGAACATCATAAGTCTACTCCTCGACAAATTGGAACGGGCGAACGACCGCATTATGTACCTGGAGCACACGTTCCGGGAACAGGTTACATGGCTGTTGGGCGGTGAAAGGGGCTCTTAGTAACTATAGCAAGACATATAGCTTGTGAAGGTTATGATGATATTATCCCAAACAGAGGAAATTATCGAAAGCGAGGCTCAGATCTCCGCGATTGGGCTTGCACAGCAATTGATGGAGGAGGTAACCTCGCGCGATTTCGATGAAACACAACCGGCACGCTGCGTGTCCAAACTCGTTCGTAGCTGACCCCCAGTTCAAATTTCGGGGATGTGGCTGACTACCACAACTTCACGAATAGTTTAGACATGCAGCGCATTAAGGGATTTGTCCTCACTGTTCGAGTTTTTTGCGCAGATTCCACTAATCCCGAGAACAATTCGTCGGAGCAGACGTTCTTGAAGCAGGTGACTATATCTGTCAAGAATGACAAACACATGAAGGATTCGTTGTCCATCTCTTCCATACACAAAGCCTTCGAACCTTTCGCATGTTATCGTGGTTTGAGTGAAAGAACTCACAGGAGTCAGCCTTGCTAAGGGAGCAACCCGACCTTCTCAAGAGTTGAGGGACTATGGCAACGCTGGACATCATCGGTTCTTTCGTCTTAGGAGGTCTATTGCTCCTGACCATACTTAACTTAGAGGCCACTTTGGTGGACACTTCCTATCGGAACACTATGCAGCTCATCGCCCAGGAGAGCTTAGCTGGGCTGGTGGAGCTCGTCCAGTACGACTTCCGCAAGATGGGGTACGGCGTGCCCGACCCCACTGCTTCCATCCGTACTATACGCCTCAACGAGATAGTATTCTTGGCCGACGTTGACGAGGACGGCGACGTAGATACAGTGCGATATGCTGTGAGCGATACGAGCCTGGCCCGTATGACCCCCAACCCGAACGATCGGCTCCTATACCGACAGATAAACGGACGGCCTCCAGAGGGGGACGCCTGGGGGGTCACGGACCTATCGTTCCGGTACTTCGACGCCAATGGAGGGGAGACATCTACGCCTTCTTTGGTGCGGGCCATACAGGTATCGCTCACGGTGGAGAGCCCTTATGCTATAGGGGACGAGTACATAGCGGTATCCTGGAAGGGACTTTTACGTCCGAAGAACCTTCCCCACTGAAGGGGGTTTTTATGGGAAAGGCGTCCCTGTTGATGGTATTGGGGTTTTTGGTGATCTTCGGGAGTATAAGGTACAGGCTGGGCCGGTGGGAGGTCCGCTCGGCCGAGCTGTTGTCCGCGGAGTACAGGCGGACCATGGCCCGCAACATAGCCAACAGCGCAGTATACATCGCCCTGAGGAACCTGAGGGAGGACTTCTCCTGGAGGCCGGACCCTAACCCCTCCGATCCCCTGTCCCTTATGGGGGGCACCTATACCATCAAGGTGGAAGGCCAGGCCGAGGACTCCTCCCTGGGCCTCACCACATTGCGAGTCACATCCACCGGAACATATTGGGATATATCCCGGAATGTGGTGGTGCTGCTCCAGAAGACCAGCTTCTCCAGGTATGCGTACTTCACCCAGTACGAGCGTATGCGCGGCGGACGGATCATCTGGTTCGTGACCGGGGACACCATAAGCGGGCCCCTGCACACAAACGACCGAATCCACATAGTGGGGAGCCCGGTGTTCTTAGGGCCTGTGAGCAGTCCTTATAGTCCTTATATCCGCTATGGGGACCCCCAGTTTTTGGGGGGGACCTACTTCGGGGCACAGAGTATCACCCTTCCCACAGACCTCGCCCCGCTCCGGTACCATGCGTCCCGGGGCGGTTGGGTGGTGAACACGGATTCCACGGGGATGGACTTCTGGTTGAACTTCCAGGCCGACGGAACGATAAAGTACGCTTTTTTCAACCCCAGGGGCCGCAGCCGCACGCCTCCTTCCTGGAACACCTTCACCCCCCCCGCATCCTTCAATGGCATTATCAGCGTGGTGGGCTCGCGCGACCTGCACGTGCAGGGGGTGGTCAACGGGAGGTTTACCGTCTCCTCCGAGCATAACATATATATAGAGGACGACATAGTATATGCTGTGGACCCCAGGGAAGACCCCACCTCGGACGACCTATTGGGGCTGGTGGCGGGGGAGAATGTGATTGTTGCAGACCATCCCGCCAACTGGGACAACTGCGAGATCCATGCCTCCATTATGGCCTTGGACGAGTCCTTTACGGTGGAACACTACGACTACGGAAGTCCAAGGGGGGTGCTGACGGTCCTGGGGGGCATAATACAGGTCCGACGTGGGCCTGTGGGGACCTTCTACTGGGGGGGGAAAATCCGCTCGGGGTACCGGAAGAACTATATATACGACGGTCGCCTTCTGGTGCAGTCGCCCCCATACTTCCCGGTGTACGACGAGAACCAGATCGTATCGTGGCTCGAGCGCAAGTAGGAGGAAGCGATATGTCGGTATGGGACGAGATGTCCAAATTGATCGCCGAAATCCCCCCTCACGTAGTGGGCCCGGAGCGGGTGCATTTCCTCGGAGGTCTTATCGATAAGGCGCCCGATGTTCTACGGAGGGATATGCAGGAGGTGGTGCATGGGTGGCTTGCCCGTATGTCCCAGAACGAGGCTTCCGACATAGATGTGGGAGGATGGGGCTGTGGGGGAAAGATTTGGTACCGCATCCACGGCATCAAACGTCCCGACCCGGATTCCCAGGTGCTCTCCTTAGAGGAGATGGACCTGCTACTTTTGAACCTTCTGAC
>DTXA01000450.1 GCA_012962735.1 Candidatus Latescibacterota bacterium | reverse complement strand
TATAAGATAAAGGTTGAGGACGACTTTCGCATAAACATAGAGCTTCCGGACGATATATTCCATATCGAGTTTTACAGGGGTCAGGAGGTCTTGGACTGGCGGACTGGTAAGGTCATGATATGGAAAGAGCAGTAGTTTTTCTGAGCTTCGTATTCCTTCTGAGTTCTCCTGTCGATCCCCTCTGCGGTCCCAAAAGCCTTCTTGCAATCTGTCGTCTTTTCGATATCCCCGCAGACTTAGAGGAAATCTGTAAGCTTTCTGGATGGGAAAGGGCCGAAGGCACAACGATGTGGGGCCTCTATAAGGCCGCTGAGGCAAAAGGCCTCCATCCCCAGGGATTTCGGCTTACATTAGAAGCCCTCCGTAAGGTCAAAGGTCCTGCCATCGTCCTGGTTGAGTCGAATCATTTCCTCGCCATAGACGGCCTTACTTCCAACGGTGTCCGCATCATCTCCCCTTCCGAGCCTCCCTATACAATTCCTCTTGAGGAGTTTTCCCATATCTGGAAGGGATATGCCCTCGTGGTAGCTCGGGACAGCACGGATGTGTTCGTCCCGAGGGAGGAAGCTCGGGCCAAGGGACCTCACATCGTATTCGACCATACATTCTTTGAGTTCACGATCGTCGAAGGTGACACCCTCGTCCATTCCTTCCACTTCAGAAACGAGGGTTCCGAGCCCCTAAGGATAAGAGCCTTTAGTCCCTGCGGTTGCACCTCCGTCCTTGCACCAGGAGGGGAGGTTCCTCCGGGAGGCGAGGGGGAGGTGAAGGTCATCTTTTATTCCGGAGCGACGTCGGTTTTTGGGATTATCAAAAAGAGGGTCACGGTGATTTCAAACGATAGGCACGAACCCCAGATATCTTTAGTCCTCAAAGGGACAGTAAAGCCCATCCTCACGATAATTCCTCAGCGCATAGATTATGGGGACATCGAAGCCTCAGAACCTACGAAACGGACCTTAGTCTTGGTCGACTACGGCGATACAAGCCTCAAGGTGACGGGAGTAGAGACGAGCTCACCTTACATCAAAGCTCGCTTAGACTCTGTGGATTCCAAGGAAAATCGGTATCGCATCGAGGTAACCTTAACTCCTGAGGTCCCCGTAGGCAGGTTAAGTGAGCGTTTGATCGTCCATACAAACAGCCCCAGGATGCCAGTTATTGAGGTGCCCATCGAGGGGAATGTAGTGGGGAAGGTTCGTGTATATCCTGGATGGTTCTTCTTCGGAGCGGTGGGAAGGCGAACCCTTTCCAGCGAGGTTACTTTAACCAAGGCAGATGAGGGGGGTTTGAAGATATCGAATGTGGAAGCTCCGGAGTTCATCACGGTCGAGGTCGTTCCTTTGAAGCTTGGGATGTATGTCCTTAAGGCCACCTTGAACCTAAACGATGTAACGGAGAACCTCAGAGGCGTGGTGAGGGTTCACACGAACGATTTGGATCAACCAACCTTAGAGGTTCCCTTCATCGTTGAGGCGAGGAAGGTGAAGAAGCAGGGAAAGACTTCCGAAGGGCCGGATATATACTTCCCCCGGAAGGAATACGACTTCGGTGAGGTGGTTCAGGGGACGATGGTGACACACACCTTCCCCTTCTACAACAGAGGAGATAGCCTCTTAGTTATCT
>DTXA01000449.1 GCA_012962735.1 Candidatus Latescibacterota bacterium | reverse complement strand
GCTCGGGTCCTCCACCCTGTTTACACCCACATCCACCACCACAGCCCCCTCCTTCACCATGTCCGCTGTGACCGTTTTGGGCCTTCCGGCGGCCACTATTAGGATATCCGCCTGGCGGGTGTGGTAGCCCAAATCCTTGGTGCCGGTGTGGCAGATGGTCACAGTGGCGTTGGCGCCCTTCTGCTTCTGCACCAGAATCATAGCCACCGGCTTGCCCACTATGTTGCTCCTCCCCACCACTACTACGTGCTTCCCCTCTATCTCAACCCCGCTGCGCAGGAGCAGTTGTTGTATGCCGTGGGGGGTGCAGGGCAGGAACCCAGGCTTCCCTATCATGAGCCTCCCCACGTTCACGGGATGGAACCCGTCCACATCCTTGTCCGGATCTATGGTGTACAGCACCCGTTCCTCGTCTATGTGGTCCGGCATGGGCAGCTGCACTAATATCCCGTGGACCTCGGGGTCGTCGTTGAGCCTCGAGATGAGGCCCAGAAGTTCGTCCTGTGGGTAGTCCCCTGGAAAGCGGTATGTGTCCGAGCGGACCCCCACCTGCTCGCACGCCCTTCCCTTGTTGCGCACGTAAACCCGCGAGGCGGGGTCGTCCCCGACGAGGATCACAGCCAGCCCTGGTGTTATCCCATGTTCCTTCTTGAGCTTCTTCACCTCCTCCGTCATCTCCGCCCGCATCTCCTGAGCTACCTTGTTCCCGTCCAAAATCTCAGCTGCCATAGCATCCTCCTCCCTTGGTTAAACTTTTGCCCTATCCTTAAGATGTCCTCTCTAAGGTCTTTGGCTCCACAAGCCTCACCCTGACGCTGATCCCGAGAGCCTCCTCCAAAGCATCCCTTACTTCCCTCTCCAAAGCCTCCAGCTTTTTAATCTCGTCCGAAAACAGCTCTTCGCCCACTTCGACCCATACCTCGAGCTCGTCTAAAACCCCGCTGCGGTCCACCACGAGCTGGTAGTGAGGGGTCGTGCCCTCTATGGCCATAAGGACGCTTTCGACCTGGGATGGGAAGACGTTCACTCCACGGATTATGAGCATATCGTCCGTGCGGCCGCTCACCCTCTCCATCCTGACATGGGTCCTCCCGCAGGGGCAGGGGTCGTAGACCAGACGCGTGATGTCCCCCGTACGGTACCGGATGAGGGGGAGGGCCTCCTTGGCTATGGTGGTGAGCACAAGCTCGCCCTGTTCGCCTGGGGGCAGCACCTCCCCGGTTTCGGGGTCCACGACCTCGGGGATGAAGTGGTCCTCGGCTATGTGGAGCCCTGCCTTCTCCTCGCACTCCCCCGAGACCCCCGGCCCCATAACCTCCGAGAGGCCGTAGTTGTCGGTGGCACTTATGTTGAGGCGTTCCTCAAGTTGCCTTCTCACCTCCTCGCTCCAGGGCTCCGCGCCGAAAAGCCCCACCCTGAGGGAAAGCTCGGCCGGGCTCACCCCGAGCTCTTCCATACGCTCTGCAAGGAAGAGGGCGTACGACGGGGTGCAGAGAAGCCCCGTGGTGCGGAAGTCCTTCATTATCTGTATCTGTCGGTCGGGGTTTCCCCCCGATATCGGGACCACGGTCGCCCCCACGAGCTCCGCCCCATAGTGCAGGCCGAGGGCGCCTGTGAACATACCGTAGTCGAAGGCTATCTGGAGGATGTCCTCCTTGCCGACCCCGCCCGCCACGAGGACCCTCGCGGTAAGCTCGCTCCAGTGCTTGAGGTCGTTCCGGGTGTATCCTACCACGGTGGGAGTTCCGGTGGTGCCGGTCGAGGAATGGAGGCGGACTATGTCCCTTAGGGGCACAGCGAACATCCCGTAGGGGTAGTTCTGCCTCAGGTCCTCCTTGGTGGTGAAGGGCAATTTCGCAAGGTCAGAGAAGGACGCGACCTCCTCTGGGACCACCCCGTGCCCGTCGAAGAGTTGGCGGTAGAAGGACACCCTATAGTAAGCCCGGTTCAGGGTGGACTGGAGCCTCTCGAGCTGGAGCTGCTCTATATCCTCCCTGGAGAGGGCCTCTATCTCCGGGTTCCACATACGGGCTTTCATATTAGCCTCGGATGCCTTCTAAGAACCCCTCCCTCCCCTTCCCCAGATAGGCCCTCTGGACCTCACGGTTGCCCAGAAGCTCCTCGGTAGAGCCTTCCAAGACGATCCTGCCGGTCTCTAAGACGTACCCCCGGTTCGACACCTCCAAGGCCAGCCGGGCGTTCTGCTCCACTAAGAGCACCGTGAGCCCATCATCGCTGAGTTTTCGTATGGTCCGAAAGATATCCCGCACGAGCATAGGGGCCAGGCCCAGTGAGGGCTCGTCCAAAAGCAGAAGTTGTGGACGGGCCATAAGCGCCCTAGCGATGGCTAACATCTGCCCCTCCCCCCCCGATAGGGTCCCCGCCAGCTGATCGGCCCGCTCCCGGAGGGTCGGAAAAAGCTCAAAGAGCGCCTCTATGTCCTGCTCCAGCTCCCTCTTGGGGGCTTTCCGGCGAAGGTACGCGCCGAGGCGCAGGTGGTCCAATACTGTAAGGTCCGGGAAGAGCTGGCGTCCTTCCGGCACGTGGGCTATGCCCATCTCCACTATGCGCTCCGGCGGGAGTTCCCTCAGGTCCCTGCCGTCGTACAGTATCTGTCCCTCGGTCCTCACCAGGCCTGAGATGGCCCTTAAGGTAGTGGTCTTGCCCGCTCCGTTGGCGCCTATGAGACATACGATCTCCCCTGGTCCCACGTGCAGAGATATGTGGTGGAGCGCCTGAACCCTGCCGTAGTACGCCGAGAGGTTGCGCAGGCGCAACATCACTCCCCCCCGAGGTACGCCTGGAGGACCCTTTCATCTCGCTGCACCCGGACGGGGGGTCCCTCCGATATCTTCTCCCCTCTGTCCAGAACCACCACCTCGTCGGATATGTCCATCACTAACTCCATATCGTGTTCCACCAACAGCACTGTGACCCCACGGCCTCTGACCTTCCGTATGAGCTCGGCCAGCTCCGAAGTCTCCCTGGTGTTGAGGCCTGCGGCCGGCTCGTCCAAAAGTAGTAGCTCCGGCTCAGTCGCCAGTGCCCTGGCCAGCTCTAAGAGCCGTTGCCGCCCGAAGGGGAGGTCCGAGGCGTCCTGGTCTGCGTGAGCCGCCAACCCCACGAACTCCAGAAACCACATCGCCTCATCCCTCACCCTCCCCTCCTCCCGGCGCAGGAACGGGGTGCGCAGAAGTGCCCTGATGGTGCCGGAACAGGTAAGCCGGTGCCTGCCCACCATCACGTTCTCCAAGGCAGTCATACCTGCAAAGGGCCGAACGTTCTGGAAGGTGCGGGCGATCCCCATCCCCACGACCTCGTCCGGCCTCCTGCCGTCTATGCGCTCCCCCTTGAAGTACACCACCCCGGAGTTCGGCTTCT
>DTXA01000448.1 GCA_012962735.1 Candidatus Latescibacterota bacterium | reverse complement strand
TCGGGGAGGTCGCCGTCCCGGCTCCAGCGAACGCGGGGGACGGTTCTAAGGGGACGGTGGAAGGCGGTGCCCATCCGGGCGATGTCCCCGTCACGCCAATCCCCCCGGTGGGGGATGAGGGCGTAGTGGAAGACATGTTTGCCCTTTGCCTCCCGTCGTCGGGTCTCGAAGCGCTCCCAGTCCTGTTGTGGATGACGGATGGCCTTGAGGAGCGTGTGGGACAGGATCCGGTGGTCTGGATCGAAGTGGAAGCCCTGCACGCCGAGGGCCCCGATGAGGGTCAGACCCTTTTGCCCATCGGAGTAGTCTACCCATTCGCTGGCATAGAAGACGTTTTCTCGACGTCGTTCGAGGCTTCCGTAAGGCTCGCGGGTCACGTCCCGGTCCTCCACGCCGAAGGGGATATGGGCGCTCAGACGACCAGGGTAGGACAGGGGGAAGTGGACGCGGAAGAAGCCATCGCCGCCGGCGCACTGGATTTCTGTGCGGAGGTCTATGCGTTGAAGGGTGTGATGGAGAGTTACGTCCTGGACGACACCGTGGTCGCCGAGGTGTCCGCTTGTGCGGAGGGTGGAGAAGATCGGGCCGTCTGCCACGATCTCTACGTGTTCGACCACCGGTTCTACGATGTCCTTCACCGGTCCGTAGTGGTAGGGGCCGGTGTCCTCGATGACATAGAAGCGGAGCGTGTTGGCGCCGCCTTTGCCCCGGGCAATGTGTTCGGTCTTTGTGCCCTTGTCGAAGATGGAGATGAGGTGGCCCTCTTCGAAGGATAGGCGAAGGGCCTCATTCTCCAGCCGGGAGGGATCGCCGTGGAAGGGGGTGGATGTCGGGGGGAACTCGTGGTCGGTGACATAGAAGGTCCTATATCCCACGGCGGGCACGTCCGTAGGGAACCACAGGTCGGCCTCCTTGAGGGTACCGTTCTCGTAAGGTTCGGCGACCATCTGGTGGGGGAGGAGGTGGCCGTCCGGAGTCCGGACCTCTAACGAGCGCTTTCCTCGCATGGGAAAGGTAAGGTGGACGGAGGCCACGTCCTGCCGAGCCCAGGATAGAGGATTGAAGACGAGTATGGGCTTGCCTTCGGATTTCAGACTTATTCGATCGGCCATATCTTCCAATATGGTTTGGGAGATGGCCCTCGCTTCGAATCCGACCCGTTTGGATACGCGCAGCAGTTCTTCGTAGTCCTCCTCGAAGAGCCAGAGCGTGGCGTGGGGACAGGTCCGCAGGAGGTCCCACCACAGCGCCTCGATGTCGGCGCTGGGAACGGCCATCTCCATCGCCGCGCCGATACGGGAGAGGATCTCTGCCTGCACCAGAGCGATGTCGTCTTTGACGCGTCCCTCGCGGAGGCTTTCGTTCCCAATCTGGCCGTACCAGTAGCTCCAGCCCACCGTATCCAGTGGGCCGGAGAGGGTGGGAAGGTGGTCCGCCTCCTTCTCCAGTTCGCGGACATACTCGGCGGGGGTGGCAAAGCGCATGGCCCCCATGCCCCGGCGGTTCCACTCCTGGACGAGTTCAAAAAGGGGGAGGGGCTGCTCGTTCCCGGTACGAAGGGGACGGGCGTCATCGCTTCCCTGGAAGACGCCTATCACATGGGATGGATCTAACCGGGAGCGGGGGAGGATCTCCGTCTGGATGACCTGCTCGAAGGTCTCCTCCCACGTGTCCCTGACCCATCGCGTGGAGTGGAGGCCGCCGTAGCTTCCGCGGGAGCAGAGGAGGGTTGTGCCGTCCAGTCCTTCCCAGTGGAAGGTTCGGGGGAGACCCTTTGCGTCCATGGCCTCCTCGGGCCGCCAGAAGCGATAGGCCCGGTATCCGGCTTTTCGGATGAGCTGGGGGAGCTGAGTGTAGCCCACGATGATGTCGTTGAGCGTGAGGACGGAGAGATCCGCGCCGGGGAAGGCCCGCTGGAAATAGCGCCGTCCGAGGACGAGGTTGCGGATGAAGGTCTCTCCCCCGATGCGATGGGGATGGGGATTGGTCACGGTACCGCCGGAAACGCCGATCTTGCCCTCACGGACGCGCTGTTTGAGTTCTTCCATGCGCTCGGGACAGCGTCGGCGGAACGGGGCGAGCTGCTCGTTTTCGGTGTCGAAGAACCATCGGTATTCGGGATGGTCTCTGAGGATGTCCAGGACCTCGTTGAACACTAAGGTGTATCGCTCCTCATGCCATGCGCGGGTGTACGTCCAGGCCCAGTCGCTGTGGGAGTAGGGGATGATAAGGATGGTCAGATCAGTGACCTGAGCGCGGAGAGAGGCTATGTTAGACATGGTAGGACGCTCCATGTTAGGTGTATAAGATGTCGTGAAGGTTTGGAAGCTTGTTAGGAGAATGTCAAATTCCAAAGCTCAAATGCCAAATGCAACTCAGTAGAACCCGTCCCGCAGAACACCCC
>DTXA01000447.1 GCA_012962735.1 Candidatus Latescibacterota bacterium | reverse complement strand
TGCTCAGGGAGGTGAAGGAGAGGGAGAACGAAGGTTACGCTTACGAGGCTGCCGATGCATCCTTCGAGATACTGGCCAGGAAGGTTATGGGAGACTGGAGGGAACCCTTCAGAACCATAAGCTTCAGGACCGTGGTGCGTAGGGACGAGGACGGAAGGCTGTTCTCCGAGGCGATCGTGGAGGTGGAGGTAGACGGGGAACAGGAGCACACCGTAGCTAAGGGGAACGGGCCGGTGCACGCGTTGGACAACGCTCTGAGGAAGGCCCTTTACAGGTTCTTCCCGGAGCTCAAGGACGTGCGGTTGGAGGACTACAAGGTTAGGGTGCTCTCGGGGTCCGCCGGGACCGCGGCCAAGGTGAGGGTCCTCATAGAGTCCTCGGACGGGAGGGAGGTCTGGAGGACCGTGGGGGCCTCGGAGAACATAATAGAGGCCAGTTGGGAGGCGTTGGTGGACAGCTTGAGCTACAAGCTTATCGGGAGGGGAAGATGAGGTTCTCGAGGAGGCTGGACAGGCTTCCACCTTACGTATTTGCGAGGTTGAACGAGCTGAAGCTGGAACTCAGGAGGCGGGGGAGGGACATAATAGACCTCGGCATGGGGAATCCCGACAGGCCCACCCCTCCCCACATAGTTGGGAAACTTTGCGACGTCGTCAGCAGGGACCCGAAGTCCCACAGGTACTCGAGGTCCAGGGGGCTTCCTGCGCTTCTGAGGGCTGTGGCCAGGCATTACGAAAGGAAGTTCGGGGTGGAGCTGGACCCGGAAAGGGAGGTCATAACCGTGATAGGGTCCAAGGAGGGGATAGCCCACCTGATGCTCGCCCTCCTGGACCCCGGGGACTTAGCTCTGGTCCCGAACCCTACATACCCTGTACACATATATGGAGTTGTCATAGCGGGAGGGAACATCCTGAGCATACCCCTGAGGGAGGATAGGGACTTCGTGCCCGACATAGCGGAGATAGCCAAGGACGTCTGGCCCCCTCCCAAGGTCCTTATTTTGAACTTCCCCCACAACCCCACCACGGCTACGGTGGAGCTTAAATTTTTCGAGGAGGTCGTGGAGTTTGCGAGGGGGGCTGGGGTCATAGTCGTGCACGATATGGCCTATGCCGACATAACCTTCGATGGATACCAAGCCCCGAGCCTTCTCCAAGTGGAGGGTGCGAAGGAGGTAGGGGTAGAGTTCCTCACTATGTCGAAGTCCTACAACATGGCCGGGTGGAGGATAGGGTTCTGCGTTGGGAACGCGGACGTTATAGATGCCCTCGCACGGGTCAAGAGCTACCTGGACTACGGAATCTTCACTCCCGTACAGGTAGCGGCCATAGCAGCTCTGGACGGTCCCCAGGACTGCGTAAAAGATAACGCCCTAACCTACCAGGGCCGCAGGGACGTCCTCGTGGAAGGGCTCAACCGGATAGGATGGGAGGTGAAGCCACCCAAGGCTTCCATGTTCGTTTGGGCCCCCATACCGGAACCGTACAGAAAGATGGGTTCGATGAAATTTTCCCAGATGTTGTTAGAGAAGGCCGAGGTCGCCGTGGCCCCGGGTATAGGGTTCGGGGAGCACGGGGAGGGATATGTCCGGATAGCCCTCGTGGAGAACGAACAGAGGCTCAGACAGGCGATAAGGAACATAAAGAGAGCTCCTTAGGAGGATATTTTCTCTCCCGGCGCACAACTTAGGGACAAAAGGCTCTTGACATGGGGAAGATTATTTATTACTTTATAAAGTAACTTAAGTATCATATATAGAAACATAGTAAGCTTAGAGAAAGCATATGGAATTCAACAGCCTCAGGAAGGCTATCATTTTCTGTGCTCTTGTGGGTGTTACCCCAATTGGGATGGCATTTGGGGTGGAGATATATACAATCGGGAGTGAGGTCCATTCGTGGAGGGATGCTGCCTGGGACGAAGCTGACCCTGATGCCGTCGTCGGGATGGTGGAGTTCGAGAAGGAGCCGGGATGGATCATGCCGGTTGAGATCGACACGGCGGAGAATATAGCCTCGAAGAGCTACGAGAGGGGTGGGGAGGTGAGCGTTCCGAACGTGCCACTGAGCTCGGAGGAAGAGGCAGCGTTGGAGGGCATCGTCAACGGGGACCATTCCTTCGCCTTCGATAGGAAGTCCAGCCCCGGGAGGAAGTTTTATAACTTGGGGCTTATGCTCGATATAGACCTGGGGGCCCGTTTCGGGGTCGACAGGATAGTCTTCTTCCCGAGGATGTCGGAAGAGTATCCGTTCCAGGACTATTTCTTGAGGGCCTACGATATCTATCTGAACGATGGTACAAAGGAGAGCGCCATAGAAGGGATGCCGATATTCAGCTTGGCCGAACATAACGAAGAGAACGACCAGCCCGTGGTCGAGGTGAGATTGCCGCTTCAATATGTCCGATATATACGCATAGTATCGCTCACGAACTTAGACTGGGAGATAGATGAGGTGCAGGTCTTCGGAGCAGGATTCGTACCTGAGGCTACATATGAGTCTCAGGTTTTCGATTTTGGGGATATAGCCACATTGGGAAGGATGTGGTGGTCGGAGAGGAAGGTCGGCATCCCTGAGAGGTCAAGGATAGTCGTGCGCACCAGGAGCGGGGACGATGATACTCCTTTGGTATATTACAGGAGGCTCACGGGGGAGGAGGAAGTTGAAGTAAGTTGGGAGGAGTACGAGAGGCTCAAACCTGAGGAACAGGGTGAGATAAAGTACTTCACGAAGACCGGGATAGAAGTTTCGAGGAGGGACTACGAGGCTCTTCCTTCCGAGCAGAAAGGGGAAGTCAGATACTATCGGGTCGGAGGGGAGGTGCCGTTGGACAAGAATGGAAGGCCGCTCACAAGGGAGGGTTACTATAAGTTACCGCCTTCTGAGAGGGGTTCCATCAAGGTAGATGTGGAACATGGCTGGAGCAGTTGGTCGGCACCTTACGATTATGAGGAGGTCCTGAGGAAGGGGGGGGTACGCATAGTATCACCTTCGCCTAAGAGATTCTTCCAATTTAGAATAGACCTAAAGAGTGAGGACCTCAGTTCTGCAGGGATGGTGGATTCCCTATGTTTTGAAATATCCAAACCGCCAGTAGCTCATAAGATAGTGGCTGAGATCAGCCCTGGTAAGGTCTCGACCGGAAAGTCCACGGAGTTCACATATGCCCTTATGCCCGATATCAGGCAGGACGACACTGGCTTCGATCGTTTAAAGATCTTCACGCCTACAAGGATAGATGGGGTCACTTCGGTGAGGATCGGGGGTGAGGAGGTGAGCTTTAAAGTGATAGATGCTGTAGAGGACCATTTTACGGTGGAATTTCCCAAGATAACGTCCGACAAGTTACTGACGGTGGTCTTTAAAGGGAAGGTCCTCAGGTACGGAACCCTGTTCGAGGGCATAGCCCTAAACAGCGAGACGGGAGGACCGGGAGAGTTCGTTGTGGGCGGGGATGCGACGCCGGAGATAGGTACCGACGATATATTTGTAAGGACGGCTTTGGGAGGCCCCCTTATAGGTTCGTTGGAGGTATCGCCCCAGGTGCTCACCCCTAACGGGGACGGCATGAACGATGTTGTTTCTATCTCTTATTTCCTCTTCCAATTGTCCAGGAAGAGGCCGGTGTTGGTGGAGATATGTCACCCTTCCGGGGAGGTAGTGAGGAAGTTTAAGGGGCTCGAGGAAAGCGGAAGGTATACGGTGCAATGGGATGGAAGGGACGACTCCGGAAAGGTAGTCCCCCCTGGGGTCTACATGATCAGGGTACACCTGAGGACGGATTCCGGAGAGGAGAGCAGAGTGAGGGCCATATGTGTAGCCTACTGATAAAGGAGGTCCAGGTGTACACCAGAAACCTTCTCCTCGGCGCAGTCCTCCTTACGTTACAAACCTCCCTTGGGTTCTGCCAGATTGTGGACTACGGTTCCCTCTTGGGGAGGCGTCCTGGAGGGGAGATAAGCTTTGAACCTACAGGCGTGGGCGTCCTTTTTGGAGCTTTGGACCCTGCTGTGAAGAAGTGGTATGTGCCACAGGAGCTATACAGGATATACGGATGGAAGCAATGGGAGTACACCAACTATGCCAGAGAGTTCTATAAGAGATATGTGGACATAGCCCTGGAAGGGGATTACTTCTACGATATCTTCGGTAGGTTCGTCACCCGTGGATGGTTGATATACGACTGGCGACAGGAACAGCCCGGGCGGGCGGGGAGCAAGATCACCAAGGACAGGAGGTTCACCACATGGTTCGATAGGCTCCTGATAGCTTCGGATTCTAAGGGGCAGTACCACACCGTCCTTACCGTAGGGGACCAGATCAGAACCACGCTGACACCCATGACCTTCTCCAAGCCCAGCTTCAACGGCATTCAATGGGACTTCCTCTCCGACAAGTACGCCCTTACTGTGCTTATGTCCAGGCCCAGCAGCCCTGAACTGGGGACGAGCGAAGGCGTCCACCACGAACGGACCAGCAATACCAATTTTCTGGGCATGAGGGGGACCGTACAGATAGGGGGTTTCGTGAAGATAGGAGCGAACTATCTGAACTCTCGCCAGTCCCAGACATTGTTGGAAAGCTTCACGGGAAGCCCTCGCTCGGGGGCACTGACGACTGTACAGAACAGTGTCCCCATCTCGAAGCTCATGATCCGCCTGAGCGACGACTCCCCGGAGGACGGGGAAGCTGGTGCTGCGCTTTATTCCTACGATATCACCATAAAAGGGAAGAATCGTCTCACAGGGAAGACCCAGGTTGTACGAGGCAGTCAGATAGGTTTTAAGCCCTTAATCAAAGGTGGGTACAAACGAAAGGGATATATAGCAGCGGATGGGGACGAGGTCATAGAGCTTACTTACGATCTCACCGACCCCTCTTACACCGGCCCTGACCCCGCGCTTATAGAGGAGGTGATGGTCGATCTGGTCCTGGCGAACGATTACAGGGTCGAGTGGACCTCAGACCGCCAGACCAATAGGGAGAACCAGCCCGTATACCTCCTGGCCACCAGAGCCTTGGGCAATGTTAAGGACAACTCAAACCAAAAGTTAGTGCGGCTGGATTATGGGCTTCCGACTGCCCACGAGATATACGGGGTCACGTTGGAACTCGGCGAATTGAAGGGGTTCAACCTATATGGAGAGATGGATTGGAATAGAAGGTACAGGAAATACCCAAGGGTGGGGGCGAAGAGGCATCATACCGCCTTCGACGAGTCTAAAGCCTGGTATGTGAACATATCGAGGCTCGTCTATCCGTGGTTCGCCTTCGGTGAGCTATATAACATAGATTACGATTACAGCACTACAGCTTTTGTATGCGATAGTAAAGGGGATATAGATTATGGGGATAAGCTTTCGAACCTTTTCGAGTTCGTGGACGACAACGATGACCAGGATAGATGGCCGGACTGGCAGCGTGTGAACCAGCCTTCGGCGGACGCTGCCGTCTTCCCAGGATGGGACGAGAACAACGATTTTAAGTCCGACTTCAACGAGAACGACAGCGAATATGCCCCGAACCTTATGCCCGACTACGAGGAGCCCTTCTTGAGGTACAGTGCGGACAGACCGGAGTTCCTGTTCGGAATAGATATGAACAACAACATGTGGATAGACAGGTTCGAGAACGACGAGGAGCCAGATTATCCGTATAAGAGGGGCAGGCGAGGTTACAACTTCTATGTGGGCACCCACATTACCCCGGATGTGAGGATGACGGTGGGGAGGCAGGCCGAGGAGCTCTCGACCGATGACAGGAAAAATCTCACCAATTACTTCCTTTTCACCCTGGATAAGGATTTTCCAAAGCTTGGCAGGTTGAGGTTGTTCGAAAACTTCAAGCTCGCAAAGGACGACATCCCGGACAACCTGTATCAGTGGGTGCAGCCTCCGGGTTCCAGAGGTCTCCAGCAGAGGGTTCCCGACCCCTTGGCGGCTCGAGATACATGGATAAGTTCCACCTTCTTAGGTTTCGACTACACCGGCATAAGGAACTTGAACTTTATCAACAAGCTCAAGCTCGAGATCTGGGATCAACGTAAGAAATTCAGAAACCTCCGCGATACTTATATATTCTTCGGGTTGATCAATAAGATGGATTACAATTTCAGGCTGTGGGACTTGACAGTACAGCCGAAGGTCAAGAACGAGTTTCGCCTCGAAAGGCCGATCTTCAAGGCAGATCCTGAGCGCAAGGAGAATACTTTAATTCTCATACTTATGAGTAAGCTCCCTGTACTGAGGAGCTCCACCTTGGAGATAGGTATCGAGTACTGTATGTTCAGGCAGCTCCAGAAGCCGGTGCCTTCTGGACTTCAGAGGAGCTACGACGAGCTTATAGGGGCTTTACAGTTGACGAACCGGGTGAGCTACCAAGGATACCTCCTGACCTCCCAGATAGGCATGAGGATAGGGAGGAGGTTCGGGGAGGAGACGACCACCACATCCTTCGTGACGATCTATGCGGGTGCTGAGTAGGTACTGGCCTTTGATGATATTTGTCCTCGCCTTCTCGGTGCGGCTCGTCCACCTCGGTTACATAAGCCAAGGTCCCCTCTTCGATGTCCCTGTCGTGGACGAGAGGACTTATCTAAACCAGGCCAAGCGGATAGCGAGGGACGAAGGAGTACAGGCTCCCTTCTGGCAGCCTCCACTTTATCCCTACTTTTTAGGCCTGCTCTATAAGGCCTTCGGGGAGAATTACTACGCCTTCAGGTCGATACAACTTGCGCTCGGAGCTTTAAGTTGTGTGTTAGTATATTATATTGGGAAGGAAGCCTTCGGCAGTTCCGTGGGGATTATAAGTTCGCTCATAGCATCATCATATGGTGTCCTCATATACTTTGAAGGGGAACTATTGCCGACCTTCCTCTCGGTGCTCCTGAACCTCGTCCTCGTCCTGTCCCTGTTCTGGGCGGCGAGGGGGATGTCGTGGTGGAGGTGGCTGACCTCAGGGGCCTTACTAGGGCTTTCTGCTCTAGCTGTGGCCAACGTGCTCCTGTTCGTGCCCTTAGTCCTCGCCTGGATGTGGTCCAAGGTAAAAAGGAACATATTGTGGGCCTTAATCTTCTGTGCGGGGGTCGCATCAGCGATAACTCCCGTAACTTTGAGGAACTACATCTTGGGACATGACCTCGTGCTTATATCCTCCAATGCGGGGGTGAACTTCTACATAGGTAACAATCCGGACTACGACAGGACCCTCGGGATAAGGCCCGGCTCGGAGTGGTGGAGGTTGACCTCCCTTCCGAGGGAGGAGGGAATAACGAAACCCTCACTTCAGTCCATGTACTTCTTCTCCAAGGCATGGGACTTCATAAAGGAGGAACCCCTGAAGTACGGGAAGCTGCTTCTGAGGAAGTTTTACCTTTTCTGGAGGGGAGAAGAGATAAAGAGGAACGAGGATATATACTTCTTCAGGAGGTACTCCCCTCCGCTGAGGGCCCTACTGTGGAAGAACTGGATAGCCTTCCCATTCGGGATAATAGGGCCTCTCGGAATCCTGGGGATGGGACTTTGTGTCGGAAGGTTGAGGGAACCGAAAGTTCTCCTTTTGTTCATCTTTGTGGTAACTTATATGGCCTCCATTGTGCTTTTCTTCGTGTGTTCCAGGTACAGAGTACCGGTCCTGCCATTCATCATCCTGTTCGCAGGTTATGCCTTACGGTGGGGATACGGGATGATAAGGAGGAGATATCTTCTTAAGGTCGCCTACGCCTCCGTGCCATTGTTCGCCCTCCTTTTCGTAGCCAACGCCGGGGTGGGGAGGATGGGGGAGGATGGAGATGCCCAGGTACATTACGACTTAGCGTACGCTTATATGCAGAAGGGTTTATATGCAAACGCGTTGATCCATGCAGAGAGGGCTGTAGCTATGGACCCCAACTATTTCGAGGCGAGATACACTTTGGGTACGCTGTACGCTCTAAAGGGGCTCCAGGATGAGGCGGTGAGCCAGTACGAGAGGGCCCTCGATATCTACCCGGGACATGTATACGCTAAGCTGGACTTGGGAGTGCTTTACATCCAGAGAAAGGATTACGATAAGGCTATAGATATCTTGAAGGATGCGGTGAAGATGGCGCCCAACCTGGCGGAGGGACATTACAGACTCGGGTACGCGTACGCCGAGGCGGGATCGCTGAAGGCTGCCATCTTGGAATATCGAAAGGCTGTGGAAATGAAGCCTTCCAGGGCCGATTACAGGAAGGAGCTTGCCTTCGTGTACGCCCAGGATGGGCGCTACGGGGAGGCCATCCGGGAGTACAGGCAGGTTCTGCACATCTCCCCCGACGACTTTGAGGCCAAGAACAACCTCGGCATACTCTATGCCGAGTCCGGGATGGTGGACCAGGCTGTGGATATGTTTGAGGAGGTACTGAAGGACCATCCGAACTGTTTGGATGCCCGTTATAACCTTGCCCTCCTGTACGAGGGACAGGGGAGGTACAAAGCCGCACTCTCGGAGTACGAGAAGATAGTGGAGGAGGACCCGAACTACGAGAAAGGGAAAATATACCGCCGTATGGCGCTCCTCTGTGCGAGGATGAGGGACCTTAAAGGTGCGGAGGAAAACCTGAGGAAGTACAGGCTCAACAGGACAGTAAGGGAACTTAGGAGGGCCTTCGGATCGTTTGCGAAGACCCTTATAAGGAGGTGATGCCGAAGCGGGAGCCATCCTTAGAGGGTCCGACGGGCTGAGGCACGGTAGTTCCTCGGAAAGGAGGTAGCCATGAAGAAGCTTTCGTTCCTTATAGCGCTTGGGTTCGCGATGGGGTTTTTGGGTACGGCCGGGGCCCATGTTGGGGAGCCCCTCTACTGCTTCCAGTTCCCCGATCATCTGATCCCCGTTATAGACGGGGATATAGGCGACTGGGACATTGTCCCCGATCCGCCGTACTGGATCCATATGGACAGGCCCCTCATAGACGCCCAGCACGGGGAGGAGATCAACCTGGAGGACTGCAACGTCAAGTGGGCCACAGGCTGGAACAACACCACCAACAAGATATACTTCGCAGCCTGGATTTACGACGACGTGAGGCTCGACAAGGGGGAGTACTTCTCAATGTACTTCGACCCGGCCCACTTAGGGTTAGGTCCAGAGGGCATATACTCCTTCCCCACCGAAGAGGAGACCAAGCGATGGAAGTTCGCGAGAGCGCAGAAGTTCTACTTTATGCGTCTTGAGAAGGGGAAGGGGCTCTGCTTCAGCTACAACTACGCAACCTGGGACAGGGAACCTCCATGGGGAGATGCGGCGGTGAAGTACCTTAAGGGAGCAAGAGGCACGGGAGCTCCAGCTGAGCTCACGTGCGAGATGTACTTCACCCCATGGGAGGACCTGGACTACCATGGTCCCGAGTTCAGCAAGATAGTGGACCTAGAGGAAGGGAACATAGTAGGGATAGAGATAGCCCTGAGGGACACCGACGACCCCGAAGTGAAGGGCACCTACTGGGAGCTGTTCGCCCAGCCGGGCGCTTTCAAGGACGCATCCAAGTGGGGCGACCTGATACTGGCTCCCTTGGAGCCGGGCCTGCCCCCCCCTCCGGCGGTGGAGTCCGACACCTGGGGTCGGATTAAGGCCTCGTTCAGATAAGATGTTCCCGAACCTGTCGGACCCTCCGAAGGTCGAGCATGGCCCGCTTGCTCCAGGCAGGCGGGCCATGTTCAAGGAGGCTTTAAATTGGAGGTTTCGAGGATGTACGGACGTATAAAAGGATTTCTTGGGAAGGTCTCTGTGCTGATCCTCCTTGCACCTGGTGCGGTACATGCAAAGGAGGAATATGTCATAGGTCGGGAGGAGCATCCATGGGTGGGGTCGGGAACCCTCGAGAACTTCGATACGAGCTCAGAGCCTGGGTGGATCCGGGTTATAAAGCTAGACCCAGCCGAGAATCTGGCCCTCGACCTTTGGGAGAGGGGAGGGGACATAGACATACCTGTATGGGGCCCGACCATACAGGCACCTCGGGAGGAGAAGGAAAGGCTCGTGGATGGTGACCCAACCACTGCGTACATCGGAAGGCCGAGGTACAGCTTCGGGGCTTGGTATCAGGTTCCTATCACCCTCGACCTGGGTATGCCCTTTCCGGTAAATAGGATCCGCCTTATTTCCAGGGAGGAATTCAGGACGCATATCATAAAGGAGTACAAACTGCTGGTCTGGGATGGGAACCCAGAGCACGGGTTCAGGCTCCTGAGGCAGGACCTGGAGAACTTGAGCCCGGTTATAGATCTGGACATACCTCTACAGCCCATCCGTTCCATAAGGTTGAGGGCCGGACCCCTTATGAGCACATGGGAGGTAGCCGAGTTCGAGGTGTACGGCGAGGGATACGTCCCCCTCCCAGCCACATATGTCTCGGAAGTCATAGACTTCGGTAAGCCGGTGGTACTTGGGAAGATAATGTGGAAGGGATGGAGGGAGGAGGGAGCCAGGGTGGAGATACAGACCAAGACCGGAGATGACGATACACCGCTTGTATATTGGAGGAAGACGGGGGTGGGGGAAGAACAGGTCTGGTGGTCCGAGAAGGGGAAGCCCCTCACTAAGGAAGATTACGAGAACCTCGAGATTAAAGCCAAGGGACGGATCACGGAAGATACGGAGCATTGGAGCTTTTGGTCCGCACCCTACAACTTCGACGAGGGGCTCGGGGAGGGTGTGCCAATCGCATCTCCGAGCCCAAGGAGGTACCTGCAGATCAGGGTGAGGGTGATCCCGACCAACTATGCAGGGGCGGGGTTGGATTATATAGCATTCGAGTTCTCCCCCAGCGTCCCCGCGTATGAGGTATGTGCTGAGATATACCCTACGGATGTATCCCCACTGAGGCCCACTAAGTTCATCTACGCCCTAAGGCCGAGGATGACTTCCGAGAACGTGGGTTTCAACAGCTTAGAGGTTCTAACGCCGATGAGAGCCGACACTGTGCGTTCAGTCAGGATAGATGGGAGGAAGGTGGACTTCGAGGTGGAGCGCTACGACGACAGGTTCGTGGTCCACTTTCCGAAGGTCACCAGGGATCAAACCTTGGTTGAGGTGGAGTTCGATTGCCTGGTCCTGAAATATTTCAGGTTCGAAGGGAGGATCTTCGACAATGAGCTTGACGAACTTCCTCAGCTCGTAACTTCAGGAGATGTTATAGATAGGTTGCCGGACGACGATATCTCCGTGAGGGTTTCGTTGGAGGAACCCATAGTCACCCCGGTGGCCATCTCCCCGAACCCCTTCACCCCCGACGGCGATGGAGTGAACGATGTGACCGAGGTGGCTTACAATCTCCTGAGGTTAGAGGGATGCCCAGTTTCGCTCGAGATATACCACCCTTCCGGAAGCTTGGTGAGGGAAGTGTACAAGGGGAGGGAAGGAAGCGGCAGGTATACCAAGGAGTGGGACGGAAGGGACGATGCCGGCAGGCTCGTCCCCCCGGGCGTATACATATATAAGCTCTCGGTGCAAGCTGATCGGGGGAAGGTTGTAAGGTCGGGCACTGTGACGGTAATATATTGATGGGGGAGATATGATACTTACGGCCTTGTTCTTCGTCCTCTCGGTGGCTCCTTCGTCGGTCCGGGCACAGGGGTACACCGTAGAAGGAGACAGGGTGGTGGTACGCTCAAAGGAGCACTGGGCCGCATGGAACTTCCCGAAGGGCACGGTGGATATAGGTGATTATGGCGTTAAGCCACATTTTATAAGGAAGGACATGAACGCCTGCCTGAACGCCTCCCGGTTCGTACACGAGATAGATAAGGTTCAGCAGGATAAGTTCATGACTTCCTGGTACGATAAGGACTCGAGGGCATATTTCGCACGTGGTGGGATAAAGAACGCCGGCACAAACTTAGATGAAGCGTACAACATCATAGATGGAGACGAGGGCACGTACTGGGAGCCTGACCTGAACGACCCACCTCAGAACTGGTGGGTTGAGGTGGACTTGGGAAGGGTAGTGTGTGCGAAGAAGATAGTTGTCAAGTTCGCAGAGGACGGAGACCCTTTCCTGAAGTTCAGGATCTTCACCTCCACTGGTAAGAGGGCCTTCGAGGTCAGCCCTGCTATGAGGTATGTCATAGCAGGAGAGACCGTTAAACCAAATAAGACCAAGAAAATATTCGAGTTTACTCTCGATACAGTGCTTCAGAAGGACGAGAACTGGACCGGAGGGAGGGTCGTGCAGTATATCCGTATCATAATGACCGACAGTGACCTGGATAGGGCAGAGATGGTGACGAAGGAGGATTACGAAGCTCTCCCCCGGGAGGATAGGGGCGCTGTAGATTACATATGGAGGATAGCGGGTGAGGAGAGGATAGTGACCAAGGACGATTACGAGAAGCTTCCCGAGGAGGAGAGGGGAGGGATCAGGTACTACAGGAGGGAGAGGCCGAGGCTCGCCGAGGTGGAGGTATGGACTGTCGGGGAGAACATAAGCCTGGGGCTTCTGGAGAGGGGAGGGAGTGTCTTCGATTTCTTCAAGGTCGCTGTCCCCATAAAAGCCTTCGATGGAAATTACAATACATGGTGGGATGCGATACGCTATAGGGAGACCGGCCCCACAGCCAGGGGCGGGATGATGAAGGTGGACCTCGGGGCTCTCTTCTGGGTGGATGCGATACGCATCATAATCAACAAATGGCTTGCGTACAAGCCTGGAGAACTTAAGGGGTATTCCATCAGAGTTTCGGACGGTACGAGGGCCTCCGAGGTACTGGGAGGTGGGGGTGGGCCACAGGAGCCTGAGGCCTTCAAGAATTTGGTCTGGGAGACGGTGAGCCCCGAGTCCAAGCGGATACTGAGGGGAAAGGAGCTTTTCAGGTACGAGGACAGGTTCGAACCTCGTAAGGTCCGGTACATAGAGTTCACCCATCTGGACATAATGGGGATACACCTCGGCCTTCCAACGTGGGAGACCGGAAGGGTGGCGGAGCTTATGGTTTACGGGGAAGGTTACGTGCCAGAGGTGACTATGTCCTCCCCAATTATAGAGCTTGGAGGGGAGAGGAACCTTACAGCCATAGATTGGGATGCAGATGTGCCGCCAGGGACTAAGGTGGAGATAAGGACGAGGACGGGCGATACGTTGAGGGAGATAAAGCACTATTTTGATAAGAGCGGTAAGGAGGTGACCGAGCTCGAGTATAACAAGTTACCTTGGTTCATGAAGGGGAAGGTGACCTCGGAATTCCTCCCCGGCCCTGACTGGAGCGGATGGAGCCGTGTGTACGTCAAGCCTGGGGACCCGATCCTCTCCCCCAGCCCGAGGAAGTACTTGATGATACAAGCCAAGCTCCTTTCCGACGACCCATATACCGCCCCTTCCATAAGCTCGATAACTGTCCACTTCCGTAAGCCCGTGGCGAAGGGGGTGGCTGCGGAAGTATATCCCGACAGAGATGTTCCTGTGGGGAGGGAGCAGGACTTCGAGCTCTTCATAAGGCCGAGCTTCCGGAGCCAGGACCCGGGTTTCGACGATATTATCCTCGTGGCCTCAAGGGCACGTATGAAGCTCCTGAAGCTCAGCTTGGGGGACGAGGATGACTTTAAGAAGGGCGGGACCGAGGATTTCGCCCCGGAAGATGGTGCCTTCGTGAGCCAGGATGGGGACACCTTAAGGGTATTCAAGGATAATGAGGATTCGCTTTGGATTAGGCTTCCGAAGGCGGTGAAGCTCGGAGGGCCGAGGCTGGTCATGGTTAGGTTCCGTTCCACCCTCTTTTCGGACGGCACAGTGTTCCAGGTCCTGGTCGGCAATTCATCCCTGCCGGGTTCCTGGCAGAGGGTCGATTCCGGGGATGTGACGGACCTGAGGCCCGGGGTCGGGACGACGGCGTTCCTTAAGAGGGACGAGAGGATCGTCGGAGATATAGAGGTAAGTCATAACCCCTTCACGCCCAATGGTGACGGCGTTAACGATGAGGTCGATATCAGCTTCTCGGTCTTCAAGGTTAACACCGCTAGGCCAGTCGGTCTTGAGATATACAACATCGAGGGAAGACTCATCAGGAGCTTCTCCGAGCTGAGGGAGGATGCTGCTGGGAGGTACAGGTTCCTCTGGGACGGCAGGGACGAAGGGGGGAAGCTCGTGCCCCCTGGGGTGTACATCGCACGGATAGTCGTGGAGACGGATGCGGGTTTAGGTCGGGTCCCTTCCTATGCGGTGTGTGTAACATATTGACACCTTGGGGATAAAATAGGGGATGGTCTACCTGCCGGGGCGGCAGATGGCTATCCCTTAATTTTTCATCAAAAAGAGCGAACGGTCTCCGATGAACATACTGGGGGACCGGGCTTCCATAAGGGCTGAGTTTAGGCTGTTTTTGAACTCTGTCAGGTGGCTGGCGTTGCCCGCCTTAAAGTAGCCGACAGGACATGACCGGGACGAGGGAGCTCGTTGAGCGGATGAGGGAGAACAAGACCAAGCTCGCCATATTCAACACAGTAAGGCGGCTTGGGATGGTGACCGCCTTGGAGATAGAATCCGAGGTTGACTCCAGTAGGCCGACGATCCTTAAATACTTAGATGAGCTTGTTGAGGAAGGGCTGGTCGTGGGGCAGGTACATAGATCCTCAGGTGGCAGGCCTCCCAGGATATTCGGAGTGAACTCATCCGCTGCTTTCTCGGTGGGGGTCGACTTCGGTGCCCCGAACTTGAGCTTCGTGCTCATAAACTTAGCCAAGGAGGTCGTGGACAAGATGGAAGTCCAGACAGACCTTAAGGAGCCTCCATCTGTTACCGCGAACTGGATCGTGGAAGGGGTTCGGAAGATGGCGGACATAGACGGGGTCCGGCTCGAAGATCAGGTCCTGGCCGTAGCCGTGGGCCTACCCTGTCCAATAGAACGCTGTACGGAGCTGGTCCAGCCCATCCCAAGGCTTCCCCAATGGAAGGATGTGCCACTTAAGGCCATCCTGGAGAGAGAACTAGACCTTCCGGTATATGTCGAAGTAGGCCCTCATCTCATGGTCTTGGGGGAGAAGGAATTCGAAGAAGCAAGCAGGAATATGGTGTACATACATGTGAGGGAGGGGATAGGGATGGGGGCGATCGTGGACGGGAGGTTGATGAAGGGCGCGAACGAGGACATCGGGGAGATAGGACACACAATAGTCTCTCCTGGAGGTCCGAGGTGCATATGTGGGCGCCGGGGATGTCTGGAGGTCTTCACCTCGGAGCCGGCCATCGTCGGAAGGGCGAGGGAGTTGATGGAGAGGGATGTAACGCCCACGGAGGTCTTCGTGGCAGCAAGGGAGGGAGATGCCGTAGCCCGTGAGGTGGTGGGTGAGGCCTTGGACCACTTAGCCATAGCTATAATTAACGTAGCGATGTTGTTCGACCCGGAGGTGATAGTGTTGGGAGGGAACATAGTGCAGGGCGGGGACTTCGTCATCGAACGGCTGAAGGATAGGTTGAGGGAGCACAGGCTGGAGAATTTGGACAGGGGGATGAGGCTGAAGTTCTCCAGGCTCGGAATATACACTGGGGCCTTAGGTGCAGCGAACTTCGCCCTGGAGAAGTCCCTTGAGCTTCCTTCATGAGGCCGGCGATGCGATATTGGGTGACACTGGAAGCTGAGGTAGAGGGACGCCTCAGCCCTTCTGGAGGTCCTGGGTGGTGGAAAATCCTGGGAGGTGATCTATGGTAGACAAGCTCTTGGATCTCGTTTTGCCTTATCTGTCCGGCGTGAACGCTTTGGACATAATTACGCACATACACGACCACGACAAGTGGTCATCCTTCGACGGGCACCATCGGGCGGCAGAGTATTGCTCAGCTAAGCTCGAGGATTACGGCTTGGAGGCCGAGATATTCACAGTGCCCGCGGACGGCGAGAGCACGTACGGAGACTGGATAGTTCCCAGAGCTTGGGATGTCAGGTCTGCGACCCTCACCCTCCTGCCCTCTAAGGGGAGGGGCGAGGTGGTGCTCTGTAACTACCGGGACGATCCTTGCTCGCTCGTGGTTTACAGCAAGGGAACTCCCCCAAGAGGCGTTACGGCGGAGGTCGTGGTGATAGAAGGGGGGAGTAGGCCTGAGGACTACGAAGGTCTGGACCTCAAAGATAAAATAGCTTTCACCTCGGACTCTGCGAGGCATTCCCGTAAGGAGGCCATGAAGCGTGGGGCCGTAGGGATAATATCGGACTACATGCCAACTTACGAATATCATCGTCCGCCCATGGAGCTTCCAGATGCGAGGCTCTGGGAGAGGTTCAGCACGGAAAGGGGAGGCTGGGGGATGAAGAAGGGGGATGAGCCCATATGGGGTTTCGTTCTCACTCCGAGGCAGGGGCACTGGCTCAGAGAGGTCATAAAGAGGGAGGGGAAGGTGAGGCTCCATGCCGAGGTGGAAGCAGAATTCTACGATGGAACCATCCCCGTGGTCACGGGCCTCATCCCAGGGAGGACGAAGGAGGAGGTCCTGGTGAACGGCCACCTGTACGAGGTCGGGGCCATAGACGATGCGAGCGGATGCGGACTTGCGATAGAGGTCCTGAGGTGCCTCGAGCACCTAATAGGGCTGGGCAGGCTCAGGCGTCCGAGGCGTGGGATAAGGATACTTTTTACCTACGAATGCATGGGTACCATGGCTGCCGTCGTCGAGCGTCCGGACATATTCAGGAACATAGTTGCAGGCATAACGTTGGACTCGGTCGGGGGAAGGGAGTCGGTATGCCGGGCCCCCCTCGAGCTTTCCCACAACCCACACGCCCAGAGCTCATATACAGATACTCTTCTGAGACTTATACTTAAGCGGCAATCGGAGAGGGAGAAGCTCCTTGTGAACTGGCGTGAGAGGACTTACGTCCGGGCGGACAACATCATATCTGACCCTGCTATAGGTATACCCTGCCCGCTCCTGATAGAGTACCCTTACACCCACTACCATACATGCGGAGATACCCCTGACAAGCTCGACCTGGAGAAGCTTTCGTGGATAGGCTGTGTGGTGGCAGCTTACCTTTACTTCTTAGCGGATGCTGGGAAGGGAGAGGCGGGGTGGCTGGCCGAAAGGGTGCTCTTGGATGCCGAGAGGGAGGTCTTGGATGAGGTTGGGAGGGAGGCCCCCACGTTGCTCGGGAGGCGACTGGAATATCTTAGGACAAGGTACGGGATGGCCATGGGCTCAGTCCTCAGGCTCGTGCCGAGGGGACGTGCCGAAGTGGGGAGGAGGATCGAGAAGCTCAGGTCAAAGCTGGAAGATATCGTAAGGCTCCAGCTCAGGCACCTGGGCGTAAGGCGGGCGTCCAAGAGGAGGCAGAGCCCATACGAGGAGGAGGCCTTGAGGTACGTTCCAGAGCGCAGGGTGCTCGGGGAGGTGCTTGGGACCCGCATACCCAAGGAGGAGAGGGGGGAATGGGAGGAGATGTGCAGGCGCAACAGAATAAACAGAGATGTATCGCTCAGGGCTATCTACTGGGCGGACGGGAGGAGGAATGTGGCCGAGATAGAAGAGCTTGTGGAGGGAGAGCTCGGGCTTGAGGAAGTCAGGCTCATCGAATTCTTCAGGGGGCTCGAACGGTACGGTTACGTGGTGCTGAAGGGACGATAAGGGAGTTCATGGCGAGGAGGTCCCGGCATATGATGGGAATAACCTACGAGGTAGAGGGCTCCACGTGAGGCTCGCAGGGATAGCCGGGGTATGGACCAGGGAGGACCTCAGGGGATGGGAATCGCATCGAGGATGATGGAGGAGGCCAAAAGCTTAGCACTGGAGCGGGGATATTAGTGTTCGAGGACCTGAAAGTGGACAAGGATAAGTTGCAGCCTGGCACGTTTAGCCGGATGTTCAGGCCGGGACCTATCGGGGAAGGATCAGAGTGAGCCCTCCCAAGGAGTCGGGTTAGAGGTCGAAGGGATAAATATATGGTGTCCTCCTACAAGAGGGACCCCGAGAGGATACTCG
>DTXA01000446.1 GCA_012962735.1 Candidatus Latescibacterota bacterium | reverse complement strand
GGCGGCCGGCACCGCACACACGTCCGACCTCTCCTTGTGGGCCGGGACTGGGGTTAAGTCCTCCAGGTCCACAGATGGCAGGGGTTTCGTGAGCGTGGGGATGGGCTTCATGGCAGCCCGCACCACTATGGGCTCCCCGTTGCTCACCCCCCCCTCTATCCCGCCCGCCCGGTTGGTCCTGCGGACGATGTGCCCGTCCTCCAAATATATCCCATCGTGCACTTCGGAGCCGGGCCTTCGGGCCGCCTCGAACCCCAGCCCGATCTCCACACCCTTGACCGCGGGGATACCCATCAGGGCAGCGGCCAGCCTGGCGTCCAATCTTCTGTCCGCCTGCACGTAGCTCCCCAGTCCTGGAGGCACACCCCGGGCCACAACCTGGAAGACACCTCCCACGGAATCCCCGGCCTCCCTGGCTTTATCCACCTCCTCCCGCATCCGGCGGGTGGCCTTCTGGTCCGGGCAACGGAGGGGGGAGGAGTCCACCTCCTCCCCCGGGAAGAACCACTCGGGCGGCTCCCAGGAGGCCCGCCCCACCGAGACCACGAAGCTCCCCATCTCCACCCCGAATTCCTCCAAAAGCCTCCTCGCCACAGCTCCTAAGGCCACCCTCAGGGCTGTCTCCCGGGCGCTGGCCCGCTCCAGAACGTCCCTGAGGTCATTATGCCCGTACTTCCAGGACCCGGCCAAGTCAGCATGCCCCGGTCTGGGCACGGCCACGGGCTCCGCCTCCCCCGACTCGGCAGACATAACCTCCCTCCAGTTCTCCCAGTCCCGGTTCTCCACCAAAAGGGCGATGGGGCTCCCCAAGGTCCTCCCGAACCGCACGCCCGAAAGTATCCGGGCCCGGTCCCGCTCGATACGCATCCGTCCCCCTCGGCCGTAACCCAACTGCCGACGGGCCAACTGGCGGTCGATGTACCCCTCCGACAGCCCCAGCCCTGCGGGCATCCCCTCTAAGATGCCCACCAAGGCACGACCGTGAGACTCCCCTGCCGTAAGCCACCGAAGCATTTATATCTCCAGCGAAGAACTTTTTGGGGTTATATTCCCGGGCTCCAATCGAGATAGCCTTATTAGAAAAATAACATATAAATCCGCCCCTTGTCAAGGAAAAACTCTCAACTGCAACCGGCTCATAGCCTTTTATATAGAGCAAGTTGCATTTTGCCGGAAGAAGCGTTATATTTTCCTTTGCTATGGTCGGCCACAGAGATAGATCAAAGTGGTGGGCCAGCAGGTTGCTCCTATGAAGGATGATCTCTTAAGGACACCGGTCCAGTTCGTCAAGGGCATAGGCCCCAAGAGGGCGGAGGCCCTGCGCTCCGTGGGCGTGGAGACCTTAGAGGACCTGCTGTACTATATCCCCCGCAGGTACTTGGACAGGAGCACCATCTGCACCGTCCGGAACGCCCCCCCGAACCGGGAGGTCACCATCGTCGGCCGCATCGCCTCCTTCGCCCGTGTCCCCAGCCTCAAGGGGGGCAGGAACCGGCTGGAGATGCTCTTAGAGGACCAAACCGGAACTTTAAGGTGCATATGGTTCGGGGGGATAAAGTTCGTGGAGAGGGCGCTCGAGGTCGGAAAGCTCGTGATGGTCAGCGGAACGGTGGAGGCGGACGGCTTCTACGGCAGGAAGATGATTCACCCAGATGTAGAGGAATTCTCCGAAGAGGAACGACAACAGCTCCACACCGGCCGTGTCGTGCCGGTTTACCCTTCCTCGGGCGAGATGAAGAGGGTCCGCTTAGACAGCCGTGGCCTTCGCCGGGTGCTCAAACCCCTCTTGGACGAGCTCATCTCCAGAATAGAGGACCCCCTCCCACAAGACATCCTGGCCAGGTGCGGGCTTATGCCCCTGCCCGAGGCCCTCTACTCTGTCCACTTTCCCGAGGACCTGCGCCAGGCGGGGAAGGCACGGGAGAGGCTGGCCTTCGACGACTTCTTCTACCTCGAGCTCCTCTTGGCACGGAGGTACAGGAGCCGGAGGGCCAGGAGGGAGGGTATCACCTTCCTCGAGGTAGGGGACCTGATACCCAAGCTCTTGGAGCGCCTTCCCTTCCAGCTCACAGAAGCCCAGCGCCGGGTTATGCGGGAGATATGGAGGGATATGAAGAGCCCCTACCAGATGAACCGCCTCCTACAGGGGGACGTGGGCTCCGGGAAGACTCTGGTGGCCCTTATGACCATGCTTATAGCCGTGGCCAACGGATACCAAGCCGCCCTCATGGCCCCCACCGAGGTCTTAGCTGAGCAGCACTACCTCACTATCCACGCCCTCTTGGAGGAGCTGGGAGTCAAGGTGGGGCTTTTGATCGGAGGGATGGGACCGGCCCAGAGGAGGCTTATGTTGAGGGCTATGGAGCTGGGGGAGGTCCAGATCGCTGTGGGGACCCATACGCTGATCCAGGAGGACATCGTCTTCAAGAACTTGGGGGTCGTCGTTGTAGACGAACAGCACCGCTTCGGCGTCATACAGAGGTTAAGGCTCAGGCGCAAGGGCCCTTGTCCCGACGTCCTCGTGATGACCGCCACCCCCATACCCAGGACCCTCGGCCTCACACTGTACGGGGACCTGGACGTATCGATCTTGGACGAGATGCCCCCTGACCGGCGTCCGGTGAAGACCGTATGGCGCTCCCGGTCGAGAAGACCTCAGGTCCTGGCCTTCGTAAGGGAACAGGTGAGGCAGGGCCGCCAGGCGTACATGGTCTATCCCCTGGTAGAAGAATCCGAGAAGGTGGACTTAGAGGCCGCAGTGCAAGCCTACGAGAAGCTTCAAAAGGAGCTTCCGGACCTGCGCCTTGCCCTCCTGCACGGCAGGATGAAGGGGGAGGAGAAAGAGGCGGTTATGAGGGCCTTCAAGGAAGGGAAGATAGATGTGCTCGTGAGCACGACCGTAATAGAGGTCGGCGTGGACATCCCGAACGCCACCGTAATGGTCGTCGAACATGCCGAGCGTTTCGGCCTGGCCCAGCTACATCAACTCAGAGGGAGGGTCGGAAGGGGCGAGGCGCAGTCCTACTGCATACTGCTTACGGGAGAAAAGCTCTCGGACGAGGCGAGGGAGAGGATGCTCACCATGGTTCGCACGAACGACGGGTTCGAGATAGCCGAGAAGGACCTGGAGCTCAGGGGCCCGGGGGAGTTCATGGGTACGAGGCAGTCCGGCATGCCCGAGTTCAGGATAGCCCACCTCATAAGGGACTCC
>DTXA01000445.1 GCA_012962735.1 Candidatus Latescibacterota bacterium | reverse complement strand
TCTCGGTGTACAGGGGGGACGTCTTCGGGCTTCTGGGCCCCAACGGCGCCGGCAAGACCACAACTTTGCGCCTCCTGCTGGGCCTCATATCCCCAACCTCCGGGACGGCCCGGGTGCTCGGGCACGATGTGGGGGACGGTCTGGTCCGGGAAAGGGTCGGGGCGCTCTTGGAGGAGGACGGCCTGTACGAGCGCCTCACCGCCTGGGAGAACTTAGAGTACTACGCCCGTATCTACAGGATGGGGCGGGAAAGGAAGGATGGAATCCGGGAGGTCTTAGGGGGGGCGGGGCTTTTGGAACGAGCCCACGAACCCCTCTCCCGTTGGTCCAAGGGGATGCGCCGGACCTTGGCCCTCCTTAGAGCTTTCCTCCACGACCCCGACGTGGCCTTCTTGGACGAGCCTACTATCGGGCTGGACCCCATAGGCGCCAGGAAGGTGAGGGAGGCACTGGGGAGGGCCGCCGGCGAGGGGAGGACGATCTTCCTGACGACCCATAACCTAAAAGAGGCCGAGGAACTCTGCTCCAGGATAGGAGTGCTCCACCGTGGGAGGCTCTTAGCCGTGGGGACCCCCCACGAGGTCTCGAAGAAGGAAGGAGGGCATACGGTGGCGGTCTCCTGCGAGGGGCTCGACGGAGAAATGGAGGACCTGTTGGCCGGCCTTCCCTTCGTGGCCGGGGTGGAGGGGAAAGGGGGAGAGGTGCGGGTTCTCCTGAAGGACCGCTCCCGTACCCCGGACCTGGTGAGGTTTCTGATAGAACAGGGGGTGAGGGTCTATGCGGTGCGGCCCGAGGGGGAGTCCCTCGAGGAGGCGTTCGTGGCCTTAGTGGGAGCGGCCGAGGAGGGGTTGTGAACTACCACCTGATTCCCCCCTGGGAGGCCCGGCCGAAGCGGCGGGTACCATGGGTCAACATCTTGCTGTTCCTCGCTACCATCTCCACCACCATGGCTGCCGGAGCCCTACATGCTGGAGCCGACATATTCTCCAACCCCTGGCTACTCTACAAGGGTATTCCCTTCTCCGCATCTTTGATGCTGATATTGGGCCTGCACGAGTCGGGACATTACATAACCTCCCGCCTGTGGGGGGTCAGAGCCTCCTTACCCTACTTCATCCCTGTCCCTCCCCCCTTGTTCCTCTTGGGCACGATGGGGGCCGTTATCCGGGTGCGCTCCCCAATACCGAACCGGAAGGCCCTGGTGGACATAGGCGCCTCCGGACCTTTAGTGGGGTTTGTAGCTGCTATCGTCGTGACGGCCATCGGTCTGAGGGGCTCCGAAATGGTGCCAGCTCCGACCGAAAGGCCGGAGGGGGAGTTTCTGTTGGGAAGCTCCCTGATCTTCTCCCTCCTTGCCCGTATGGTCTTAGGGGAGGTACCGGATGGATACGACATACTCTTGAGCCCTATGGCGTTTGCAGGTTGGATAGGCCTATTCGTCACCGCCCTCAACCTCCTCCCCATCGGCCAGCTCGACGGAGGCCACGTGGTCTACGCTCTCTTCGGGAAGCGCCACAGCGTCATCGCCCGTACGGCCATACTTCTCCTTATACCTTTAGGGTTCCTGTGGATAGGTTGGTTAGTGTTGGCCTTCGTCCTCATCTTATTTATCGGCATGCGTCATCCTCCTCCCTACGACCTCTACACACCCCTGGACGGGGGCAGGAGGATGATAGGGTATCTCGCTTTGACGGTATTCTTGCTTTGCTTCACCCCAGCACCTTTCCGGGTGACTTGAGATGGAGATACTGATAATACACGGCCCGAACTTGAACCTTTTGGGAGTCCGGGAGCCGGAGATATATGGTGGAGAGACCCTGGACGACGTGAACAGAGCCTTAAAGGAGCTGGCGGAGGAGCTCGGGGTAAAGGTGAAGTTCTTCCAGTCCAACCACGAGGGAGAACTTATAGATGCCCTCCACCAGGCCCGGTCCTGGGCGGACGGCGTCCTGATCAACCCCGGGGCTCTGACCCATTATAGCTATGCCCTCAGGGATGCGATCGCAGCGACAGGACTTCCGGCTGTGGAGGTCCACCTCTCCAACGTCCACTCGAGGGAGGAGTTCCGGCGCACCTCTGTGATCGCCCCAGCCTGCATAGGACAGATAGCCGGGTTCGGCAAGGAGAGCTACCTACTGGGCTTGAGGGCCCTGGTGGGCTGGCTGCGGACCCGCGGGGAGGGAAGGTGAAGGGGACGATTTGGGTTTCGATGTTGGTGGGGACCGCATATGCTGCGGACTGGGGTGATCTGAGGGACCCAAGGGCAGAGCTGGCTCCTATGGAGCGCGCCCTGGCCGAGCAATTCGGCCCTCCGGTCCCCAAAAGCGCTCGACCTGCGGCCAGGCCGTCGGTGGGGACGAGGCGTACTTTCTGGGCTTACGACTATGCCCAGGAGAGATTCTACGAGGTGGACGCCACCTGCCGAGCTGCGGGAGACTACTGCTATGTGTTCGTAGCCGACGATCAGTGGGGAAGCCGGGTCTCCCAGACCGATGTGGATGGGCTCCTCCGTGGATTTGAGGATGAGACCCCAGCGGACCACTCTAAGGGGGTCTTCCAGCGCACCGTTGAGGCGCTCGGGGAACCTCTGGATGTGGACGGGGACCCCAAGGTATACGTTCTGCTTTTGGACATCCGGGACGGTTTCGAAGAGGACGGCAGATACATAGGGGGGTATTTCTCAGGGGTCAACGAATACCCGGACTGGCAGGCGAGGCTCAACGGATATCGGAGCAACGAAATCGAAATATTCTACGTGGACGTGAACCCCGGGGACCCATCCTCGAAGCAGACCCAGGCGGTCTTGGCGCACGAACTCCAGCATATGATACACTTCGGTTACGACAGGGACGAGGAGGATTGGATAAACGAGGGATGTTCCGTGTTCTCGGAGTGGTGGAACGGGTTCGGGCCCAGGGCTCCCGACCACTTCAAGGACCGCCCGGACGACAGCCTGGTCGAGTGGGACGGAGATCTGGCGGATTACGAACAGGCCGGGATGTTCGTGCATTATCTCTACGAGCATTGGGGAGGCATAGAGACCGTGCGGGCCCTGGTCCAGGAACCCGCCGACGGGGTCGAAGGGGTGGACCAGACCTTAAAAAAGAGGGGATATCCGGCGGGGTTCCGGGACGTCTTCCGGGACTGGGTGCTCGCAAACTACGTGGACGACCCTACGGTCGGGGATGGCCGTTACGCCTACGAGGCCTATGACCTGCACGGTAGATATAGATTCAGCGACCTCCGGATGTACGACCGCTATCCCGTCCCCCCCCAGATCGGAGAGGTGCGCTTCGGAGGGGTGGACTACCTACGCTTCGTGGACGGCCGGGAGGTTTACCTGAACTTCCGGGGGGAGGACGAGCTCCCCTTCTTCGTCCAAGTGGTCCAGATCCCCAGGGAGGGGAACATCACGGTGTCCTCCCTCTCCCTGCGCGATAACTTCGCCAGGACGCGCTTAGAGGACACGCTCGTGCTGGCCGTCACGGTGGAGGCGGAGGTAGAAGGGGCTGCCTACCAGTACAGTGCCGAGATCGCCACCTACGTCGCCCGGCAGGAGGGCCTCCCGGGGGGCTTTTACCTATACCCCAACTTCCCCAATCCCTTCAACGCTTACACCGCCTTTAGGTTCGAGCTGGGGAAGTCGGCCTCGGTGGATCTGACCGTATACGACCTAAAAGGTCGGAGGGTCAGGACGCTCTTGCGGGGAGAGCTACCGGCGGGGGGACATATGGCGGTCTGGGATGGGAGGGACGAGCGGGGCGACGAGGTGGGAAGTGGCCTGTACTTGTGTCGCCTTCAGACCGCCGACCGGACGTTCCAACAGGTCCGCGCTATGGTTCTGGTGCGGTAATCGTACCCATAAGCCGGATCAAAAGCGCCTTCTGCACGTGAAGCCTGTTCTCCGCCTCGTCTAAGGCGACCGACTGAGGGCCGTCCAAGACATCGTCCGTTATCTCCTCCCCCCTACGGGCCGGGAGGCAGTGGGAAACTACGCAACTGGGTTTGGCCTCCGAGAGCAGTTGGGCGTTCACCTGATAGGGCCGGAAGACCTTGAGCCTCTCCTCCCTCTCCGCCTCCTGCCCCATACTGGCCCATACGTCGGTGTAGATTATGTCCGCCTCCCGGACGGCTTGGTGGGAGTCATGGAGGATCTCTATAGAAGTCCCGTACTTGCGGGCAAGAACCTCCGCCCTCTGCACGATGCCCCCCTTAGGCTCGTACCCCTCCGGACATGCGATCACGAAGTCCATCCCCAAGAGGGGACACAAAAGCATAAGAGAATGGGCTACGTTGTTTCCATCTCCTACGAAGACCAGCTTCCTTCCCTTCATATCTCCCCAGCGCTCCAACATCGTCAGCCCGCAGGCCAAAGCCTGACAAGGATGCTCCCGGTCCGTCAGCGCGTTGACGACCGGCACCGAAGCGAACTGGGCCAGTTCCACGACGGTCCTGTGGGCGAAGGTCCTGGCCATGATCCCGTCCACCCACCTGCTGAGGTTCCTCGCTACGTCCGCCACGCTCTCACGCTTGTCAAGGCCTATGTCCCCGGGTGCCAGGTAGACCGCATATCCCCCTAATTGGTACATTCCCACCTCGAAGGTCACCCTGGTGCGCAGTGAGGGTTTCTCGAAGATCATGGCCAAGGTTTTGCCCGAAAGCGCCCCCTTCCCCTTCCTCCCGGCCTTGACCTCCCGGGCAAGTTCCAGGAGGTCCTTGACCTCCTCCATTACCAAGTCGGCTATGGAGATAATATCCTTTTTCACCTCTCCTCCAGTTTTGCGAACAGGTCAGCCATCTCTATAGCGCTCAGTGCTGCATACCATCCCTTGTTCCCGGCCTTGGTCCCCGCCCGCTCTATGGCCTGCTCTACGGTGTCCGTCGTGAGGACTCCGAAGGATACGGGGCATCCTATGGAAAGGGCAACCTGGGCCGTGCCCTTGGCGACCTCCGCGGCTATGTACTCAAAATGCGGGGTGTCCCCCCTTATCACTGCGCCGAGGCATATCAAGGCGTCGTACCTCCCGCTCTCGGCAAGCTTCTTAGCCGTAACGGGTATCTCAAACGAGCCCGGTACCCAGACCACCCTGACGTCCTCCTCCCGGGCCCCGTGTCGGAATAGGCAATCTAAGGCCCCCTCCAGGAGCCTGTTGGTTATGAATT
>DTXA01000444.1 GCA_012962735.1 Candidatus Latescibacterota bacterium | reverse complement strand
TGGGAAGGTGGGAAGGCCAAGTGGCTCAGAGCAAAGGCCTTCATCCGTCACAGGGTCCCCTCCCCCATCTTCCTGAAGGTGCGCACGGGCAGGGGTGAGGTCTTCATCTCACCCGGACACTCCCTCTTCGCCTTCAAGGACGGCGGCATAGCCCCTGTGAAGCCCGGCCAGCTCAGGGCATCTGGACCAAACGCTAAGATCGGCCCAGAGGACCACGTAGTCGCCCTCGGCCGCATACCGGAGGAATGCTTCGGGGGCAGGGACTTTTTGGATTTGGCCGATGCGATATCCTCCCTTCCCCACGAGGCCAAGAGGAACATCTATGTGCACATCTCCGACAAGGCCTTCGAGGAGTTGGAAAGGAACCTCTACAGGAGGTACGCCGGCGAGAAGCAGGTGCTGTACGAATTGGGATATAAATACGCCGGCCAGTACTACGATTGGAGGGAGAGGGGGATGGTTCCGTTCCCCCTCTGGGAGAAGCTGGGGAATTGGTCGGACGAGGAAGTGTGCTTCAGCCTCAGGAGCTATCCAGAGGCCCTCCAGGAGCGCATCCTCGGGGGGGAAAGGCTCGAGGCATTCCTGATGGCCTTGGCCTACCACCTCACCGAAGGAAAGTCCACAGCGAGTAGCATCTTGATGTCTCAGAGGGCCGGGAACTTAGAGAAACTCGAGACAGCCCTTCGGGTCCTCGATGTAGAGACCCGCAGGACCGGGGGCCTGGGGTGGCCCTCGGCCGACCGGCAGAGCACCTCCACCGTAGTCGAGCACATCGCCCTTACCGGAGTTCTTGCCTATATCGTAAAGCATCACTGCGGGTACACCGCCTCCGAGAAGCGCATACCGTATTTCGTGTACGATATGAGCCACTCCCTCAGGGAGAAGTTCCTATACGCCCTCATCGAGAGGGATGGATACTACGACCCCAGAGCCCACAGGTACGGCTTCTTCTCAAAGTCTAAGAGGATGACCTCCGGGGTCTCCCTGCTCTTAGCGAGCCTAGGCAAGCACTTTACGCTTGCCCCCAAGGACAGGCGCAAGGGGGTCTATGGGCTGTTCTACTACCCCGACCCCAAGCGGAAGTGGCCCGAGGAAGGAGACTTCGTCGCAGCGCCCGTGTACGAGATATCGGAGGAGGTCTATCCCTACGAATGGGAATACGACATCTCGGTGGATGCGAGCACCGAAAGCTTCGTCGGGGGCTTGGGAGGCGTGGTCTTCCACAATTCCCCGTTCACCAACATCACGTTAGATCTCGTGCCCCCGCCTACCCTCAAGGACGAAGCGGTGGTCGTGGGCGGGAAGCTCAAGGATGTCACCTACGGGGAATTTCAGGGAGAGATGGATATGCTCAACCGGGCCTTCGCCGAGGTCATGATAGAGGGAGACGCGCAGGAGAGGCCCTTCACCTTCCCCATCCCTACCTACAACATTTCCAAGGACTTCAACTGGGACAACCCGGTGTTGGACTTTGTATTTGAGATGACGGCGAAGTACGGCATCCCGTACTTCGCCAACTTCGTGAACAGCGACATGAAGCCCGAAGATGCTATGAGCATGTGCTGCAGGCTTCGGATCGACCGAAGGGAGGTCAAGAGGCGTGGAGGGGGCCTCTTCGCGGCAAATCCTCTCACCGGCTCCATAGGGGTGGTGACGATCAACCTCCCCAGGATCGGCTACCTCTCCGAGACCGAGGACGAGTTCTTCGAGAGGCTCGGCAAGCTCATGGACATAGCCAAGGGATCCTTGGAGATCAAACGCAAGGTCGTGGAGAGGTTCACGGAGGAGGGCCTCTATCCTTACGCCAGAGTGTACTTAGAGGGGGTCAAGGCCTCCACGGGAAGGTACTGGGACAACCACTTCTCCACCATAGGCCTTATAGGTATGAACGAGGCCCTTCTGAACTTCATGGGCAAGAATATAGCCGATCCGGAAGGGTATGAGTTTGCAATATCCGTGCTGAAGTTCATGGGGGAGAGGCTCTACCAGTACCAGCAGGAGACCGACAACCTCTACAACCTCGAAGCTACCCCCGCCGAAGGTGCGACCTACAGGCTCGCCAGGTTGGATAAGATGCACTTCCCAGACATAATTGTGGCGGGAGGGGACGGAGAGCCGTACTACACCAATTCTACACATCTTCCGGTGTATACCACCGACGACCTATTTGAAGCTCTCAAGCATCAGGACGAGCTCCAGACGCTATATACCGGCGGCACCGTCCTGCACGCCTTCGTGGGGGAGAAGCTTACGGCAAAGGCCGTAAAACTTCTGGTCAGGCGCATTGCAGAGCATTTCCACCTCCCCTACTACACCATAACTCCCACATTCTCCATCTGCCTCGACCACGGGTACATACCAGGAGAGCATCCCAGATGCCCCAAATGTGGGGAGGAAACAGAGGTGTACAGCAGGGTTGTGGGGTACCTGAGGCCTGTGAAGCAGTGGAACGACGGGAAGCAGAGCGAGTTTCGCGAGAGGAGGCATTACCGTGTCGGCTCAAGTTGAGCTCTTGGCCATGACACCCGACCCAGAGCGGGTCATAGAGCTGGCCGCCAGGACGAGCTATAAGTCGTTCGACAAAATGGGAGAGGGTTCGGCTTCCGCCCTCATCCGCAAGCTAATCCGCTCCGGACACGAGAGCGTCTTAGAGCACGCCTATGCCACCTTCCGGATAAGGGGGGGGTCCAGGGCCTTCACCCACCAACTCGTGCGTCACAGACTGGCCTCGTACACCCAGGAGAGCCAGCGTTACGTCGACGAGGTGGGGTTTGAGTACGTGACCCCACCTTCGATTCGTGAGGGCCAAGAGGCCCTCAGGGTCTTCCGGGAGGCTGTTGAGGTGGCGAGGGAAGCCTACGGGAGGCTGAGGGAGCTGGGCGTCCCTAAGCAGGATGCAAGGTTCGTCCTCCCCAACGCCACGACGAGCGAGATAGTGGTATCCGCCAACTTCCGGGAGTGGAGGCATATCTTCGAGCTCAGGTGCCATCCCTCCGCCCAGTGGGAGATAAGGGAGATATGCCTTCAGATCCTGAAGCTCCTCAAGGAGAAGGCCCCTTCCGCTTTCGAGGACTTCAGGATAGA
>DTXA01000443.1 GCA_012962735.1 Candidatus Latescibacterota bacterium | reverse complement strand
TCAAGAGCAAGAGGGACTGGGAGGAGAAGATCAAGCCTAGACTCTATTCGGATTACACCCGGGTGGACTGGGTGACGGCCTTCAATACCTACAACAGGGCCAGGAGCGAGGGTAAGTTCATCTGCGTCACGGGAGGCTGGGGATACGATACCCTGCAGGGATATATGAAGACCGAGGAGCTACTGGTGGCTATGGTCACGGACCCGGATTGGGTACAGGATATGATTATGACCCGGGCCAAGCTCCACGTAGAGATGATCCAGATGATGCTGGACAAGGGCTTGGAGTTCGACGGGGCGTTCTTCTTCAACGATATGGGTTACCGCAACGGTCTGCTTTTCTCGCCTGAGACCTACCGGAAAACACACAGAGAGGCAGATGAGATGGTCTTCTCATTCTGCCACGAGCACGATATGCCTGTCATCCTCCACTCCTGCGGGAACGTGAAGGAGCTGATTCCGGACCTCATCGAGGTGGGCCTGGATTGCCTACAACCCTTGGAGGTCAAGGCCGGTATGGACGTGCGGGAGCTGAAAAGGCTCTACGGGGATAAGCTAACCTTTATGGGGGGGATAGATGTACGGGCTATGGCCCACCCCGACCCGAAGGTTATAGAGGAGGAGATAAAGAGCAAGTTCGAGGTGGCGAAGGAGGGAGGGGGTTACATATACCACTCGGACCACTCTGTGCCCAAAAATGTCAGCTTCCAGCAGTATCGCAGGGTTATGGAATTGGTGAGGAAACACGGGGAGTATTGACTTGCGCTGCGTCCACAGATGTGTTATATTTAAGCTATCTCTGACAGAGCAATATCTCTAGAACCTTTATTTTTCGGCTATGTGTGTTACTAAAATTAAAAATGTAACACAAAGGAGGGGAGATGGGAAAGCTCGTAACCATCTTGGGCGTTGTGGCCTCAGCTACAGCGGCCCAGGGCAAGGTGCCGGTGTACTGGATGGACCAGATAGTGGTCACGGCCACGAGGATGGAAAGGGTGGTAAAGGACCTGTCGGCCACCGTAAGCGTGGTGACCTCGGAC
>DTXA01000442.1 GCA_012962735.1 Candidatus Latescibacterota bacterium | reverse complement strand
GACCGGCTCGAGCTGGCCCCGGAAGTAGGTGAAGAGCCTCCCATTCTGCTGGACGATCTTCTCCTTGAAGGTGTCGGTGACGTCCATCGGGTTCATCGTCGAGCCCCAGGCGATCCATGGGTTCTGCCCCTGGATCACCAAGGGGATCCCGGCGAAGGTCACGCCATAGACGTTCAGCTCCCCGGGGATCACCTGATGGACCTCATAGAAGATCGAGGGGCTGGTTAAGGCGAGATGGGGATCGTTGGCGATGACCGGGTAGCCGCTGGTCGTGTTCCTCCCAGAGAGGAGGAACCAGTTGCTCCCTACCTCCTTGCGGTTGAGGATCGGCTGGAAGAAGTCCAGATTCCTGATGCGGTTATAGTAATCCTCGGCCAACTTCAGAGCCGGTCCGAGGGAAGCGAGGTAGGTCTCGGGGTCGAACCCACTCAAGGTGGCCGCCAGTTCCACACCGCGTCGGGCCACCCCGCTTCCCATGGCGTCGGGGATGGCGGAGGCAGGATCCGCGGGGGCGCTGCGGAAGAGGTCCTCGTGGAAGAGGGTCGTAGCGACTAAGCCGCCGAAGACGTCCTTATATGCAAGGAGGATCAGGGTGTTCTCGACATCGAGCTCGAAGGAGAGCTGGAAGGCGATCGCCTTCCCGATCACCAAGGAATCCACGACCGTCCAGGGCTCGACCTCGGTCAGCTCCAGGGCTCCATACTCCGGGGGGAGTTTCCCCTCCGCAGTCGCCTTCTGGATATAGTAATTGACCCCGTCAGCATAGGCCTGGAGCTCCTCAAGCACCTCGGGAGAGAGGGCTGGGAGCGAGAGCTCCGCCGCCCGCCGCAGGCCGAGCGTCCGCAGCATCACATCGCTCTCCAGAGCCGCTTGGCCCAAGAGCTCCGCCAACGTCCCGCTCGCCTGCCGTCGGGTTACGTCCATCTGGAACAGCCGATCCCGGGCATGGACATATCCGGTAACGAAATAGAGATCATGGGTATTCTGGGCGTAGATGTGCGGGACGCCGAAGGGATCGGTGAGCACCTCCACGTGTCTCTCCAGCTCCCTGATCACCTCAGGGGGCAACAAGACCGGTCCCGGTTTTCCTCCCCAAGCCACCTGGGGCAAGGAGAGGAGGGACAAGAGGGCCGCCATCAAGAGCAAGGACAGGATCTTACGCATGGCCAACCTCCTCGCCAGATTCTTTGGCTCTATTATATTCCTCCTCGGGATGAGAGACAAGTCCTGCGACCTGAAACTCGATATGAGCGGTTAGCCCCTTCTAGGCCGGCTTGTATTGGGCAGGGGATCAGGGTCTTGACTGAAGGAGCGTGAAGCGCTATACTGAACTTATGATCGGTCGGGAGACGGGCAAGATCTGCGAATGAGAGAGGAGAAGAGCATGGGATCTGTCAGGCCTTCGTTGGAATATCCCCAGGTCCCTCTCTACTCGGTCCTCGAGGATTCGGCCGCAAGGTGGGGGGAGAAGACCGCGGTGATCTATAAGGATAGGGGAATTTCCTTCAGGGAGCTCGCCGAAAAGGTGGATAGCCTGGCGACCGCGCTGGCGGATATGGGGATAAGGAAGGGCGACAGGGTGGCCCTTTATTTGCCGAACTCCCCGGAGTTCATCATCGGGTTCTTCGGGACGTTGAAGGCGGGCGGCGTCCCCACATCGATGAACCCCTCTTATAAGGAGCGGGAGGTAGCCCATCAATACGCAGACTCTGAGGCTAAGGCGATCATCGCCCATGAGCGGCTCTATCCGATAGTCGAGAAGGCCTCTCGGG
>DTXA01000441.1 GCA_012962735.1 Candidatus Latescibacterota bacterium | reverse complement strand
GTTCTGGAGTAACAAGCACTCTATTGGCTCTCACTGAAGCCTGTGGTGTCTTCCTGAATAGAAAGGAGCTTGAGGACATCATATAGGTCCTCCACCACGATTATCGTGACCTTTAGGTCCTTGAGGATCCCCGTATCGTACAGCCCCGCACAGTACGAGAGCACCACCTCATCTCCCCGAAAGAGAATCCCCGTGTAACAAAACCCACGGTCCGGATCGGTCTCTATATCTTGGAAGTGCTCCCAGGTTTCCCCCTCATCCCGGGATACCGCACAGGTCAAAGGGGTACGCCTGTTGGGCTCATCGGAGTCAGGGGAGCGATGGTTCCACACCATAAGTAGATCCCCGGTCGAAGGGATGCGCTTACAGGATATGGGCGAGCCCTTAGCACAGGGTATCCCCGTGGACTCAGGAACGCTCCACGTCTCCCCCCCGTCCTCGGAATACGAGCGGTAGATATACCCTATCCGGCTCCTGATGAACATCATAAGCCTTCCGTCCTTCAACTCCACAACTCCCGGCTCCTGGGCGTCCACCCCCTCCCGCAATCTGGCCTCCCCCTTTCCGATCCTCCAAGTCCTACCCCCATCGTCCGAGAGAAAACACTGGGATGGAGCCACACCGTGCTTCCCGAACTCTGGACAATATACCGCTGCCGGCATCACCAGCCTTCCCGAAGAGAGTTGAACCACACGGTCGTTGTTCACCACGTGGCAGCAGATCCGGTCCGTGGCCTCCACAGGGTCGCTCCAGGTCTCACCCTCGTCGTGGGAGAAGCGCACCAAAGGCCGGCAGTCCCCGTTGCTGTGTTTGCGCAGGTAAGACATCATCAGCTCCCCTGAGGATAGCCGCAGCAGGCTCACGCTCATCACGTTCATCCCGCCCTCGGTTTCCACCACCACTTCAGGCTCGGACCAGGTCTGCCCCCCGTCCTCGGAGCAGGTCCGGGCGAGGTGGGCTCGATCGTTGTCCCTGCTCCCTCCTGTGAACCGGGAGAAGACGAAGAGGACCCTCCCGTCCCTGAGCTCTACCATCGCTCCCTCTGAGTTCCGGGGGTACTCCGGGGTATGTGGAAACACGATCTCGCCGAAAAGCTTGCGCATCTTCTCCCCCTATCTATAGCCCCAAAAAGTTCTTCGCTTCCTCCAGCCGTCCCTTAGAAAGCCCGGGT
>DTXA01000440.1 GCA_012962735.1 Candidatus Latescibacterota bacterium | reverse complement strand
GTGCTCAAGGGGGAGATGAGCCTTGTGGGCCCCCGGCCCGAACGGCCCTATTTTGTCGCCCAGCTTATGCATGTTTTCCCCCTGTACATCCGCAGGCTCAGGGTGGCCCCCGGGATCACCGGCTGGGCGCAGGTGAAGTGGGGGTACGACAGGTCACTGAGGGATGTGCAGGAGAAGCTCAAATACGACCTCTTCTATATAGAGAACATGTCACTTCGAATGGACCTTAAGATATTGCTGCGCACAGTCTGGGTTGCCCTGCGGGGCAAAGGAGCGTATTAGAGAAGGGGGGAGGGATGCCCGATTACTTCCTGACAGAAGAACAGGAGATGGTCCGAGACCTGGCCCGGCAGATAGCCGAAGAAAGGGTCAAACCCGTCCGGGCTGAACTCGACGAGAACGAGGAATTCCCCTGGGAGCTGGTCAAGATCCTGGCCCAGGCAGACCTTTTCAGGGTCTGGGTCCCAGAGGAGTACGGAGGGTTGGGGGGAGGGACCTTAGAGCTCTGCCTGGCCACTGAGGAGCTGAGCCGTGCCTGCGCGGGCGTGGCGGTGACCTACGCCGGAAGCGCCTTGGGCGGTACGCCCATACTGCTCTTCGGGAACGAGGAGCAGAAGCAGAAGTACCTCCCCCCCTTAGCGGATGGGGAGAAGCTAGCAGCCTTTGCCTTGACTGAACCCGAGGCTGGAAGCGATGCGGCCGCCATACAGACCACAGCCCGTAAGGTGGAAGGCGGATACATCCTCAACGGCACCAAACAGTGGATAACAAACGGCGGGGAGGCCGAGATCTACGTAGTAATAGCCATGACGGATAAGACCAAAGGTGCGAGAGGGGCCTCGGCCTTCATCGTGGAGAAGGGATGGGAAGGGTTCGGGTTCGGAAAAAAAGAGCGCAAGATGGGCATCCGGGCCTCTGCCACGAGAGAACTCATCTTCCAAGACTGCTTCGTTTCCAGGGAGAACCTCCTCGGCAGGGAGGGGATGGGGTTCATCATAGCAATGCGCACCTTCGACCGCACCCGGCCCGGGATCGGCGCTCAGGCGGTGGGCATAGCCCAGGGTGCCTTAGATGAGGCCCTATCCTACGCCCACCAGCGCCATCAGTTCGGAAAGCCCATCTCCTCCTTCCAGGCCATCCAGCATATGTTAGCGGACATGGCCACCCAGATAGAGGCAGCAAGGACCTTAGTATATTACGCCGCCAGGCTGATAGACTCTGGAAAGAAGGATATATCTAAGATATCCGCAATGGCCAAGCTCTTTGCTTCGGACGTGGCCATGAAGGTCACGACCGAGGCGGTGCAGATATTGGGCGGATACGGGTATATGCGCGACTATCCGGTTGAGAAGATGATGCGGGACGCCAAGATAACCCAGATATACGAGGGCACGAACCAAATAATGCGCAACGTCATAGCAGCCGAACTAATCAAAGAACTCGCAAGCAGGTAGGAGGACGCGGTGGACATCGTAGTCTGCATCAAACAGGTACCGGAGACGACCGAGGTGAGGATAGATCCCCAGACCAACACCCTCATAAGGGAAGGGGTGCCGAGCATCGTCAATCCCTTCGATATGTATGCCATAGAAGAGGGTCTGCGATTGAAGGAAAGGTACGGGGGCAAGGTCGCAGTCCTCACCATGGGCCCCCTCCAGGCCGTGGAGGCCTTGAGGGAGGCCTTGGCCATGGGGGCGGACGAGGCAGTGTTGCTCTCGGACAGGGTTTTAGCTGGCTCCGACACCCTAGCCACCTCTTACGCCCTTTCCATGGCTGTAAGGAAGATCGGGTTCGACATGGTCATCTGTGGGAAGCAGGCTATAGACGGGGATACGGCCCAGGTGGGCCCAGAGATGGCCGAGCACCTCGGAGTGCCCTTCGTTGCCTGGGTGAGGAAGATTGAGGATGTGGCGGACGGCAGAATCCGGGTGCAACGCCTGATGGACGACGGATACGAGGTCTTAGAGATGCCCCTCCCCGCCCTGATCACCGTGGTCAAGGAGATCAACGAGCCCAGGCTCCCTTCCCTGAGGGGAAAGATGAGGGCCAGAAGGGCCCAGATCCCGGTCTGGAAGGTTGAGGATATAGGTGCAGAGCCCTCCAAGGTCGGCCTTGAAGGTTCCCCCACCAAGGTCTTCAGGGTCTTCACCCCCAAGCGCAGGAGGGAGGGGGAGGTCCTCCGGGGGGAGCCTGGTGAGGCTGCTGAAAAGCTGCTGGAGAAGCTTGAGGCCATGGGGGTGATATGAGCAGTAAGAAAGAGAAGATAGCGAGGGAATTTTGTAAGGAGGGTGGTGTCCACAGGTCCTTGTTATGTGATCCCTTCGATAGGTAGGGTTTCCCGATCGTCACCTACCGAGGTGGTAGATCTCCATGAGGAGGGCGAGATGGTGACCTCAAGCGTGATAGCTAAACCCGACGATCAGGTGTTGAGGGTTATACTCGGGATAGAGCCCAAGAAGAAGCCCAAGCG
>DTXA01000439.1 GCA_012962735.1 Candidatus Latescibacterota bacterium | reverse complement strand
TTAGCTATTTTAATTTTTATTTTCGGGCTGGGGGGATTCGAACCCCCGACCTCTGGCCCCCCATGCCAGCGCGCTAGCCACTACGCCACAGCCCGGAGGCGGTTTATCTCTCGGAGAATTTTATTTTCCTTAAGAATCCTTGCTTAAACTCTTTATACATTTTGTGCAAGCTAAAATTCGCTTGCCAGCAAATTTTTGGAAGGCATTTTTTTTAATATTGCTTGGAACCTTAAGCCACTGTAAATTAGGGGACTGGACCCTTTTGGTAGTAGGGTTATATTTCCCCCTGAGCTTTTTTCTTCTATAAACTAATATTCTTTTTTTGCCGCAAATAACGCACTGCCTCATATTTTTATCCTATCAAATTTTTTTCTTTTTGGCAAATAGAAACTTAAAAATATCTCCAGAATATTAAAAGTTTATTCCAAGAATATTTAAAGGCCAACTTTTAACCCTTTTTCTCTGTCAACTTAATGACCGATCGAACAATAAGTTGACTGGGTTGGGAGAGATTAAAGATTTGAGAATTTGAGAAGAGACCTGGCCTAAAGGTTAAAGAAGAATTTTTGAGACCTTTATTTTATTTTTATAGATTTTTTGTTATACTTTACTATATGGCAGATATTTTATTTCTTCTGGCAATTTTGCTTCTTTCAATCGTTATTCATGAGGTTTCTCATGGTCTGATGGCGAGTTATTTGGGCGACCCTACAGCAAAGTATGCTGGTCGTCTTTCTTTGAATCCTTTGCGGCATTTAGACCCTGTAGGGTCTGTGTTGGTGCCTTTATTTTTAGTAATTATGAGAAGTCCTTTTTTGTTTGGCTGGGCAAAACCTGTGCCTATAAACCCTTATAATTTCCGCGACCAGAAATACGGCTCAGCTAAAGTTTCCTTAGCAGGGCCGGGCGCCAATCTCTTGGTCGCTTTAGTTTTTGGTTTGGCAATTCGTTTTCTCTCACCAGCTTTTGAGATTCCCGCCCTTTTAGCTATTTTTAGTTTTATTGTTTTTATAAATATCCTTTTGGCTCTCTTTAATTTGCTTCCCATTCCTCCTTTAGACGGCTCTCATATTTTATTTACTTTTTTACCGCCTTCTGCAGAC
>DTXA01000438.1 GCA_012962735.1 Candidatus Latescibacterota bacterium | reverse complement strand
GGGGCTACTGGGAAGGGTAACGACCAGGTGCGCTTCGAGCTTACCTACAAAGCCCTCAACCCGGACTTGAAGATCATCGCCCCCTGGAGGGAGTGGGACCTGGGCTCTCGGGATGAGGAGTTGGAGTACGCCCGCGATAAGGGTATCCCCGTGCCGGTGGACGAGGAAAAGATATACAGCCGGGACCAGAACTTGTGGCACCTCAGCCACGAGGCAGGCCCCTTGGAGGACCCCTGGCGGGAGCCCCCCGAGGATATGTACCAGCTAACGAAAGACCCCAGGGAAGCCCCCGACGAGCCTGAGTACTTAGAGATAGAGTTCGAACGCGGTACCCCTGTGGCAGTTGACGGGGCGCGACTGGAGCCCGTGAAGCTTGTGGAGCGACTGAACAGGGTCGCCTCCAGGCATGGGGTGGGCAGGAGGGATATGGTGGAGAACCGGCTCGTTGGGATCAAATGCCGGGGGGTGTACGAGACACCTGGGGGTACCCTCCTCTATGCGGCCCACGAGGATCTGGAGCGCTTCGTCTTAGAGAAGGACACCTACCACTACAAACAGCTGGTCGCCCTCCGGTACGCCGAGCTGGTATACTACGGCCAGTGGTTCAGTCCCCTCAGGGAGGCCTTAGACGCCTTCGTGGAGAGGACCCAGGAGCCCGTCACCGGAACGGTAAGGCTCATGCTTTACAAGGGTTCCTGCAGGCCGGTGGGCAGGAGAAGCCCTTACTCCTTGTATTCTAAGGACCTGGCCACCTTCGGGAGGGGATCGTGCTACGACCACAGGGACGCCGGAGGGTTCATCAAGCTCTTCGGCCTCCAGCAGGAGCTATGGGGAAAGGTCCACCGGAGGAGGTGATGGCCGCTTGGACCGTGCGGTCCGCCCAGATCGGGGATGCCCAAGCAATAGCCGAACTCATAATCCACTACGCACGGAAGGGCCTTCTGCTCCCCCGACCCCTGAGCCAGGTGTACGCCCACATAAGGGACTATGCGGTGGTCGAGGTGGACGGGAGAGTCGTAGGCTGCGGGGCATTGGAGGTCGTCTGGGACAGCTTAGGGGAGGTGAGGTCTCTGGCGGTGGAGGAAGGGATGCGGGGGCTGGGAATCGGCAGAGCTTTAGTAGAGTATCTCTTAGAGGACGCCAGCAGGCTGGGGCTTAAGCGAGTATTCGCCTTGACGTACATAGAGCAGTTTTTCGAACAGTTCGGGTTCCGGAAGGTGCCGAAGGAAAGCCTGCCCCACAAGATATGGAGGGACTGCATCCATTGTCCCAAGTTCCCGGACTGCGACGAGGTGGCGATGTTGTTGGAGCTGGAATATATATCTCCAAGAAACGATCGTTCACTTTAAAGGGGCCTTTCTTTGAAGTTCCCAGCGAAGAACTTCTTGGGGCTATATGGGCCTGACAGATCCTAAGGAGGAGGGTGGAATGGCTATACGCCGGGCGTTGATCAGCGTGTCGGATAAAAGAGGGATCGCGGAGTTCGCCAAGGGCTTGCAGGAGCTAGGGGTGGAGATAATCTCCACAGGGGGGACGGCGAGGCTTTTGGAGGAAAACGGCATACCCGTCCGCCCGATCTCGGAACTCACCGGCTTCCCCGAGATGTTGGACGGAAGGGTGAAGACCCTGCATCCGAAGGTACACGGGGCTTTGCTGGCCCGGAGGGACGATCCGGAACATATGCGTCAGGTTACGGAGCACGGGATAGAGCTCATAGACATGGTGGTGGTCAACCTCTATCCCTTCCGGAGCACCGCGGAGAAGCCGGGCGTGGGTCTGGAGGAGCTGACTGAGAACATAGACATCGGCGGCCCCACGATGATAAGAAGCGCTGCCAAGAACTACCGGGATGTGGCAGTGGTGACCGACCCGGGGGACTACGTGAAGGTCCTGGAGGAGTTGAAGGCCACAGGTGACCTCTCAGAGGAGACCAGGGCCAGACTCTGCGTGAAGGCGTTTCGCACCACAGCCGATTACGATGCCACCATAGACCGGGTTTTAAGCCGGAAGCTGTTGGGCGAGCGAGTGCTGCACCTCTCCCTCCGGGACGGCAAGGTCCTCAGGTACGGGGAGAACGCCCACCAGAGGGCCACGTTCTACGTGCAGGGACTTCCCGGAAGCTGCATCGCCAACGCCCGGCAGCTCTGGGGCAAGGATATGTCCTACAACAACTATCTCGACGCAGATGGAGCCTTGGAGGCCGTGCGGGAGCTCAAAGATGCCTCAGGCGTGGCCGTGATCAAGCACACCAACCCGTGCGGTTACGCCACCGGGGAGACGCTCAAGGAGGCGCTGAAGGCCGCATGGGAGGGAGACCCGGTGAGCGCCTTCGGGTCCATAATCGCCTGCACGAGGCCTATGGATTTGGAGACGGCGAAGTTCCTAAGGGGGCGGTTCGTCGAGATATCGATCGCCCCTGGGTACGATGAAGATGCCCTCGAATTCCTCAAATCCCATAAGAAAGACCTCAGGATCTTAGAGGTGCCCCCCTTAGATCTGGAGCCGGACGATACGATCTATCGGTATGTACGGGGCGGAATGCTGGAGCAGGACCGGGATGGGAAGCTGATCGAGAAGTGGGAGGTGGTAACTAAGGCCCAGTTCCCGGAGGGGAAACGGGCGCTTGCGGAGTTCGCCTACAAGGCGGTTAAACACACGAAGTCCAACGCTATCGTTCTGGCAAGGGAATATAAGCCCAGATTTTTCCAAGTCTTAGGCGTGGGCGCCGGTCAGCCCAACCGGGTGGATTCCCTGAGGAAGTTGGCCCTGACAAAGGCCCGGGAGAACTTAGAGCGGTTCCATAAAGCCGAGGCTCCTGAACTGCCTTTGGAGGATTACATCTGGGCCCAATTAGGCGAGGTGGTGCTGGCGTCGGACGCCTTCTTCCCATTCCCAGACGTGGTGGAATATGCGGCCGAAGCCGGCATCCGGTATATAGTCCAGCCTGGTGGGTCGGTTCGGGACGAAGAGGTCATAAGCACGGCGGACAGGCTCGGGGTGGCGATGGCGTTTACCGGTACCCGGCACTTCCTACACTGAGAAAGGGTGATATGAAGTTCTCCTTAGCTGGCATCTTCTCCAACGATGTCGGGGTAGATCTCGGGACGGCCAATACTTTGGTGTACGTCAAAGGGGAGGGCATCGTGATCGACGAGCCCTCCATCGTGGCGATGGACCGGGACCACAGAAAGCTCATAGCCGTGGGGGCGGAGGCCTGGGAGATGCTCGGCCGCACCCCAGAGGATATAGTAACCGTGCGCCCTCTCAAGGACGGAGTGATAGCGGACTTCGATGTCGCCGAAGAGATGTTGCGGTATTTCATCCGCAAGGTTCAGAGGAACAAATTCTTAGTCCGTCCCCGCGTCGTCATCTGCGTCCCGTCAGGGATCACCGAGGTGGAGAAGCGGGCGGTGAGGGATGCGGCCGAGCGGGCCGGAGCGAGGGAGGTGTTCTTGGTGGCGGAACCTATGGCAGCGGCCATAGGTGTCGGACTTCCCGTGGACGAGCCGATGGGCTCCATGGTGATCGACGTGGGGGGAGGGACGTCCGAGATAGCCGTGATAGCTCTCTCCGGGGTAGTGACCCATGTGTCCGAGCGCATCGGCGGTGACGAGATGGACGGGGCGATCGTGCAGTTCATGAAGAAAACCCACAACCTCCTAATCGGCGAGCGCATGGCCGAGCAGATCAAAATCCGTATAGGTTCGGCTTACCCCTTAGATGAAGAGCTGGAGATGCCTGTTAAAGGCCGGGACTTGATCGCCAACATCCCTAAGACCGTGGTGGTGCGCTCGGAGGAGATCAGGGAGGCACTTCAGGAGCC
>DTXA01000437.1 GCA_012962735.1 Candidatus Latescibacterota bacterium | reverse complement strand
ACAGCAACCATGGCCTCCCCCTCCCGGAACCATCTCCCGGCCACGAGGCACCTCTTTGCGATCCCGGTCACCTCATCCTCCTGGGGGGTCATCCCGAGCACCCCGAGGGCGTTGGCGACCTTTCTCTCCCCGGCCACCTCTATGTAGGCCTTCTGACGAGATATATACCAGTTCCTGGGAGCTATGATGGCGATGTCCTCGAACGAGGAGAGCGTGTATTTGTATGCCGACTCCTCGAGGGGGTTCCAGGACCGGTTGCGGATCAGGGCTCCCTGGTACAGCCCTATGTTGTCTCGGGAGATCCTCGTGAACTTAAGGGTGGCCTTGATCGAGGTGAAGGAAAGCACAGTGAAGGTCAACAGCAACAACGTCGTAAAGGTCAAGGCAGTCCGGGTCTTCCTCCTTCTCATATTGGATATCCCCAAAGTAAAAGCAGCGTAGGATGCACTCACCCTGCCCACGTCGGTCTCGTGGACCAGGGCGGTCTCGGATTGCCTCCTGCGCATCTGTGGCTGAACTTGGACAGGATGATCGCCATCACCAAAATCGCCAAGGCCAGGATCACGAAGGCCAAAAGCACCACGAACGGATTGGAAAGCTGGAACGCCGGATGCACGAACCAGAGAAGTACCCAGATCACGGCGAATATGCCCGCAAACCCTGCTATTTGCTTCCTTATGTCCGGGAATGCGAATAGCAGCCTCTCCCCGAAGTACGCTGCCGGCAACACCAAGGCCATGAAGAATATGATCCCTCGTATCACATCGTTCTGCGTGGCCTTAACGTCAGGGTACGCCCGGGATTCGATCCCCAACGCAGCCCGAGTATGCTTGACGAAGTCGTCCCACCTCTTCTCCCTGAGGGCATTCTCCGCTAGATCCAGTTCCTGCCTCGCCCTCCGGTGCAATCGGTCGAGTCGGTAGTTTTCTATGGCGTAACTCTTCAGCTGGTTGATGCGGGCCTCGTCGAGGTTCCACATATCCCTGGCAGCGAGAAAGGAAGTATAGGCGAAAGAACCTGAGCGGTCGGTTAAGTATCCCTCCCCCTTGGCCACCTCGGGGTCATCGGCGCTGAGGGCGTTCAGCAGAAGCAGCCGGAACCCCAAAAGCCCAGCACCCAAACCCAACTTCACCCGGGTGCCGGGACGGGTGAACACCACCCCTACCGGCCGGACTGCGGTATGGCCCATCGCCTGGGAGGAGGGCTGCGCTATGAAGTAACCGAACTCCTCCGGCTCGCTGTCCGCCTCATCGAAAACGGTCACTTTAGAGAGGTAACTCAGGTATCTCGGGTCCACCACATCGAAGAAATCGGTGGCGATGCAGGGGAACACGACGATCATCCATCTTTTGTCCCGCCAGTCCATATTGAACTTCATAGGGTACGCCTTATCCCCCTGCACACCTCGGTCCGGAGCATATGTGATATCCCCGGTCAGGGGGTCCATATAGAAAGCATGTAGCTCCACGCTCCGCACCCTGATGCAGGTTATGGTGAACCTCCCCTCGTCGTCGACCAACTCGAAGAAGTTACCCCGCACCCCCTTATACGACTTCCTCCTGCCCGTAAGTAACACCGCGACCGCCCCTTTTCGGGGCCGATCCGGCACGAACCCCCTCCGTGGATACACCATAACGCTTCCGTGGAGGGTCATCAATTCGTCCTTCAGGCGCATCCTGAAGTCCGGGAAAAGCTCCGGGTCATCGAACGCCTCTTTAAAGACGCAGGCTAAAAGTTGGGTCTGGCGGGCCAGGTTGGCGAAGTCGACCTTATCGGGAGTGTCGAGGGGGGTGTCCACCACGAACCTCGCATCGTTCACTGTCACGAAAGAAAGGGCGGGCGTCCCCACCGCCAAGGCCAGCTCGCTGTCCACCGATATCTCCCCCGGCACGTACGTCTCCCAGCTCCTCCCTCCCTCCGGGCTGATCCCGTTGACCAAGGCCGTGGCCGGATCCCTGCCCAGCTCCTTGCACACCCGTCTTGATATCTCTATGAACTTCTTCCCGAAGGGGGCGAAGTACCGCTTGTAGTAAAAGCTCTGGCTGCTGTTCCAAACGCCTAATCCGTCCGTCTTGGTCGACAGGTCCAGGCCCACGAAAAGCTTTATAACCGGCCCAGGTTCCTTCTTCTCCTTTCCCGTCTTCTCGTCGTAACGGTTGAAGGACTCGGTCATCCTCTTTATAAACGGGTCCTCCTTCCTGTCGTGCCGCTGCAGGAAATCGTCCACTCCCCTAAGTTCGAAGTGGTGGGCGGTCGTGGCCAGAAACAGCAGTGTCCTGGCTGGGGGGTGGTCCCGGAAGAAACGGGCCAGCTCCAAAAGGGCTGCTATCCCCGAGGCCATCTCCGCTCCCGGCGCCAGCGCCGGCACCACAGACATAGCATCGTAATACGCTTCCACTACTATCACATCGTTCCGGAGCACCGGGTCCGTCCCGGGTATCCACCCCAGGATATTGTACGCCGGGACCCGCTCCCAGGTCATCCGGGACCACATCCTCACCTCCACCTCCCGCTCCAGCCTCCTCAGCAGATGTCTTGCGTCTTCTTTTGAGATCCAGAACCTCGGCGTGCTCAGGGGCACGGAGAGGAATTTATCCTCCGCCTGGGTGTACATCGTGGAGTCGGGCTCTATGAATATGACCGCCCTGGCTCCAAACATGGCGGCGTTGAGCCAGTTGTCCTCGGTGTTGAAGTCCATGAGTACGATCCTTCCCTCCACATCCTTCCCGTTAAAATCCCGAAACTCACCACTGCCTCCGTATATCAACTTCCCTTCGATCCCCTCCACCGGCAGGGTGGGAGTCCTCACTAAGTTAGGCCAGAGGCCGTAAAGTCGAATCTTCCTCCCCTCGTCCACGATCTCCAGCGAAGCTCCATGGTCTATCGGCACCGTGACCTCGAACTCCTCGGTGCGCACCCCCTGCAGTCCGATCTCCCTGAACCGCCCCAGCACGTACCTGGCGGCCTCTTCGTGTCCAGGGTACCCCACCACCCTGGACCTCGCGCTGGAGAGGACCTCTACCGTGTTGCGCAGCCTTGCCTCGCTGATCTCCGCCGCCCAATCGCGGTATCCGGCCTGCGCCCGGCCCGCTAAAATCAACAGGACAGCCAGCATTGTATTTCTAAGTCCCTTTTGCATGCCCATTGCCCCCCTTTGAGCTTATCCCGAAATAGCCGATGTTTTCCCCGGTGGTCCGCAGGCGTCATACTAACCCAAATTTAAGAACTTTTCCCGGAATGTCAAGCCTTGTTGCGGATGTTCCTCTGGTCGATATACAGCCTTAGAGGGGAACAGACATTCCAGGGAGATCAAGTCTGGGGGTTGTAGGGGTCTTTTTGGGGGTGGTGGAGCACGCTCATAAAGTCACCATGTTATACTCCCATACGAGGTCAAGAGGGCAGAGGCCGGGTATTATCCGGTGCCGCAAGCCCGAAACAGAGTTTGACCTGGGTGTCCCAAGGCACCACAGTCTGTCGCTGCCAAGCACGCAGAGTAGAATCTTCATCAAAAGGGCCTAAAGGGGGTTCCATGAAAGTCATCCACGAGCGCTGCTGCGGACTTGATGTCCACAAGGAAACAGTTGTAGCCTGCCTGATAGTTCCTAAGGGAAAGGCCATGAGAACATTATTACTCCAGCATAGGCTTTTCTTCATCTCACCTGCTCCCCAGAGACAACTGTAAGAAAGAAGGTTAGAAAGATTCTCCAGGATACGAACATAAAGCTTTCCTCCGTTGCATATACTCAAGGGCAAAAGACCCCAGCTTGCCAAGGCCCTCGGAGGTCTCCTTATGCCTCATCATAAGTTCCTGATAGGGCGGCTTCTGTGTCATGTCGACTTTCTGGATGAGGCGATAGATAGTGCCAGGAGAAGATAGAGCTTCTTGAGGGCATTCCCGGAGGGACTTGAAGCTGATTATTTCTTCAGCGCTGCCTTATGAGGCGATTGGAGAACCAATGTCCCAAATCCAGCGTATTGTCACCTCGGAAACTACCTGCCCGAAAAGGGGCACCTCCACTACGGGCTGACGAGGATCATCCGTATACACCCTCAGGGTGTCCTT
>DTXA01000436.1 GCA_012962735.1 Candidatus Latescibacterota bacterium | reverse complement strand
GAAAGCCTTATCTTCTCTCCGTCGAAACAGCCCACAGCTCTCACCGGATGGGCCTCATCGTGGGGAGGTCTCGATATGCTCACCCAGATCTTTCCGGGGAAGCAACCCAGATCGGAGCCGATCTCCCTGTAAGCCTCTCGCAGAATCCTGATCACCGTCTCTATCTCCTCCTCCGTTATCCCCTCCGTCAGCTCGATCCTGAACAGGTCGTTCTCCATAACCCTCATAACCCTCCATCCTTCAAGCTGTTCCCTTGGGAGTGAGATCATCTCCCTCTGCATCTCGGCTTTTCTTTTGATCCTTTCCCTTCTCCTGATGACATCCGGCAGGAGGGAGGGATCGAGCTGAGCGGCTTTTTCCCCCTCCCTTATCGCCCTCTCCCACATCCCCTTCTCCTCGTAGAGTTTTCCGAGGTTGGCATGTGCCAAGGCATCGTTCGGATCTATTGATACCCCTTTTTCGAACAGCCTGATCGCCTCCTCCAGATCGCCCCCGTCGTGAGCGATTACGCCGAGGTTGAAGTAAGCGGGGGCGAAGTTCGGATCGGCTTTGAGCGCCTCCAGATACTCCCTCTCGGCCTTTACCATCTCGCCCGCTTTATGATACGCCACCCCTCTCAGGAAATGTCCCTGAGCATCGCCCGGCGCCGACGAATGCCTCTCAACGGTGAACCTGAACTCGACATCCCCGAAGGCCACCACATCCCCGTCCTTCAGCTCCGCCTCGCCATACACCCTTTCACCGTTGATGAACGTCCCAAACCGGCTGTTCAGATCCACCAGTTTGAACCTATCCTCCTCACGTCGGATCAAAGCGTGTTTGGGTGCAACGGTTTGGTGGTGGATCGGAATGTCGTTTTCCTCATCCTTACCTATGCTGATCCTCTCCCCTTCGATCCTATACCTCCGTCCGCCTCGGAGGAGGATGGGTATCGGCTCCGGCTCACTGGCGAACTGGTCGGATTCAAGCTGTGCGGATCTCCTAAGCCATTCGTTCGGGTCTACCGCTTT
>DTXA01000435.1 GCA_012962735.1 Candidatus Latescibacterota bacterium | reverse complement strand
TTCAAACCACCCTCGCCAAGGGAGAGGATCACCCTGCCGACCTCTCCCTCCCGCAGCTCATCCAACCTCTCGAAGGAGGGTGAGGCGTAGATCATCAGCGCATTGGCACCCCTGGCGAAGGAGATGAACTCCTCCCAATCGCCCATCAACCTGGGCGTGATCGCCCTGAGCTCTATGTCATAACCCTCTCTCCTGAGGGATTCGGCCGCATCGGCCAGAACCTTGATGACGCTTCCGGAATACCCTATCAGGGCCGCCAATTTAAATGTCTCCCCGTAGCTCATCCCGTCAACCCTCCCTTCTCCGAATTTGGGTGAAGCTGAAAAAGCCTTCCGTCATCTCGAGCTTTAAATCGAAAAGCCGTGCTATCGTATCGGGGGTGAGAAGCTCCTGGGGAGGACCTGAGCCGATCAGCCTCCCCTCCTTTAACATCAGGATCTCGTCGGCGAAGGATGCGAAATTCAGATCGTGCAGGACGAGGATGAGACAGATCCCTCTCTCGGTTTTGATCCGTTTAAGCAGCGAGATCACCTCGATCTGATGCTTGATGTCCAGGTTGTTCAGAGGCTCATCCAGGAGCATCAGCCTCGGGTGTTGGGCGATGGAGCGTGCTATCCTCACCTTCTGTCGTTCTCCTCCGCTCAGCTCGTCGAACCTCCGCATCGCCAGATGTTCGGCCCTCACCATCCTCAGCGCCTCCATCGCCGCTTCGATCTCCTCATCCCCCGGCTTCAGCCTGAACCCACCCAGCGGGAACCTGCCCATCAGGACGAGCTCAACCGCCCTCAAGGGTAGGTTCGACGTCCCGTCCTGGGGGAGGTAGGCGATCAATTTTGCTATCTGACGCCTTCTCAATCTTCCGAGATCGAATTCCCTCCCTCCCAAATCGAGCTTTGCTTTCCCCTCCCCTTTCAGTATCCCGCAGATACATTTGAGCAGCGTGCTCTTCCCCGATCCGTTCGGCCCTATCACCGCCGCCAGCTCACCTCCCTTCAACTCGAAGCTCACCCCCCTGAGCGCCTCCCTTCCCCCGTATCTGAAGCTCAGATCCTCGACCATCAGCCTCATCATCTC
>DTXA01000434.1 GCA_012962735.1 Candidatus Latescibacterota bacterium | reverse complement strand
GGAGAGGGAGAGGGAGAGGGTGGGGAATTTCAAACCGGCGAAATTGGGGAATCTTAAACCGCCCTTGACATCTATATCCCCAAGGAATTGAGGGGTGAGAGGCCTCTGGAGCGCCTGCGGGAGCTGGCAAAGAGGCGGAAGCGCTCGGTCAACTTCCTCGCCCTTGAGGCCTGGAGTATCTGCGGGCACAAGAGGCCGAGGGTAAGAGACGCCCAAATCAGGGTTAGCAACTGGGGAGGGGATTCACATGGGGGATATCTTGGAAAAAATGAGAGGGCTTCAATTCTACAAATTGCTCCGTTTTAAAGGGGGGGAACTCATCTTTGACCAGGGTGATCCGGCTTTCGGGGTCTATTATCTACTCTCAGGTGGGGTGAAGCTGCAGCGACGGACGTGGGGCGGCCAGCGACAGCTCCTGACTCTGCTACAAGGTCAAGGATACCTTCTGGGAATGGAGGCATTATTAGGAGATCATTACGATCATGCTACTCAATCCATGGGGGAGAGCCAGCTCCTGTTCATCGCCAGGGAGGAGTTTCCTCACCTGCCTGGGATAGAGCTCCTCCGAGCAGCGGCTCGGCTGGCGGTCTCTTTGGAGAGGCGACTGGCCGATACTTTAGGGTTAGGAGCAGAGGAGCGGCTGGCACGCCTCTTACTTCAGCGGCCAAATCTGCCCCTCCAAAGGCAGGAGCTGGCCGCCCTCGCCGGTCTATCCCTGGAGCATACCTGCCGCCTTCTGAGAGAATTGGAGCGGAGAGGCTTGATCCGGCGCAATGGCCATACCATCGAAATCCTGGATGCTCGGAGGCTTGAGAGGCTGCTTTGAAGCCCGAGCTGGGGATTCCGAGGGCGGCCAGCTAGTATAGTAACATTTATCCTCCTCTTTTCTTTCATGCATTTTAGTGCCCGCTTACAAGACAGTCCAGCAATGCCCTTTCCAGTCCGAGCGGGCTGAACCCTTAAGAGCCCCTTCCAGCCCGTCACCTCTACCCAGGACCGAGCTCCCCTCCCCATGTCTT
>DTXA01000433.1 GCA_012962735.1 Candidatus Latescibacterota bacterium | reverse complement strand
TCCCTGCCCAGGCCCGAGGACATAAAGGCCGGGCTGGACGAGTACGTAATAGGCCAGGAGAGGGCCAAGAAGACCTTGGCCGTGGCGGTGTACAACCACTACAAGCGCATACTCTCCCCGTCCGACCCGGACGACGAAGTGGAGCTGGAGAAGAGCAATATCCTCCTCATCGGCCCCACCGGGACCGGCAAGACCCTTTTAGCCCAAACCTTAGCCAAGCTTCTGCACGTGCCTTTCTCCATAGCCGACGCTACGGTACTGACCGAGGCAGGGTACGTAGGGGAGGATGTGGAGAACATCCTTGTGAGGTTGCTCCAGACGGCCGACTACGACGTGGCCCGGGCTGAGGTGGGTATAATCTACATAGACGAGATAGATAAGATCGCTCGCAAGAGCGGGGCCAATCCCTCCATCACCAGGGACGTGTCCGGGGAGGGGGTCCAGCAGGCCCTGCTCAAGATCTTAGAGGGCACCGTCTCCAACGTCCCCCCTAAGGGTGGCCGGAAGCATCCGGAGCAGCCTTTGGTGCAGATAAACACCAAGAACATCCTTTTCATATGCGGCGGGGCCTTCGGAGGCCTGGAGAAGACAGTGGAAAGGCGTCTGAACGAAAAGGTGATCGGGTTCGGCGCACAGGTGCACAGGAGGGGGGATCGGGGCATAGGGGAGGTCCTCTCTCATGTGGAGCCCGAGGACCTGATAGAGTATGGCCTCATACCGGAGCTAGTGGGGAGGTTGCCCGTAGTTTGCGCTCTGGACGACCTGGACGAAGGGGCCCTAATGGATATACTTCTGAAGCCCAAGAACGCCCTGGTCAAGCAATATCAGAGGTACTTCGAGATGGAGGGGATACGGCTGAAGTTCACCGAAGAAGCCCTGCGCAAAGTCGTACAGCTCGCCAGGAGGCGGGGCACGGGGGCGAGGGGCCTTCGGGCCATCTTGGAAGATGCCATGTTGGACGTTATGTACAGGGCGCCTTCCATGAGGGATGTCAAGGAGTGCATAATTACCGAAGAGGTCATAGAACACAAGGCCGAACCCGAATACGTGTTCAAGGAACCTTCCAGAAGGCGGGCGTAGGTCCCGCCCTACGAAAGGGGTTGCGATTAACATATCTCCAAGAAATGATCGTTCACTTTAGAAGGGGTCCCCAAAAAGTATCTGAGCGAAGCGAAGAACTTTTTGGGGCTAT
>DTXA01000432.1 GCA_012962735.1 Candidatus Latescibacterota bacterium | reverse complement strand
GGCCAAGGACTTAGGATGTAAGCTGTTGTACCTCGACCCGGGCTGGGAGGTCTGCGAGGGGACGACGCTATGGGACGAGGAGCGGTTAGGCAAGCTGGAGGATCTGGTGAACACCCTGAAGGAGAGATACGGCCTGGAACTGGGGTACCGCACTATAGGCAGGGTCTACAGGGACGAGTTCCCCCACGGATGGTACATCCGACGCTCTAAAGGGGAAGCCGAATATACCCGGCCTGTAGGGGCCGACGGCCATCCCATAAGCTTCTGGGAGCCATGCACCCAGTGCGAGGCATGGTGGAAGGAGAAGTTGAAGAGGATACTGGCCATCACTTGCAAGGGGGTCCGGTTCATGATGTTCGACGAATTCGACTGGCGCGGGCCCTGCCACAACCCCTCCCACGGCCATCCAGTGCCCTCAACCCCCCAGGGCCACGTCCGGGCCGTTTACAGGCTGATAGAGGAGGTGCGCAGGCGCTGTCCGGAGCTTCTGGTGGAGGCCCATGACCCAGTATGGCCCTGGGGTCCGCGCTATGTGCCGACCTATTACCGTCAGGGGTTCTCCGGAGGGACATATCAGGAGAACTGGGGGTTCGAGTTCATGTGGGAGCCCCTCAAGGACCTCTTGAGCGGCAAGGCCCTGGTGCTCTATTATTATAACCTGGCCTACAACATCCCGCTTTACCTCCACATCACCATGGAGGGGGACAACGAAAACTGCCTGGCCTTCTGGTGGTATGCTTCCACGGTGCGGCACTTAGGGATAGGAGGGAAGAGGGGGCTGCGCTCGGACCAGGAGGACCAGGCCCGGTTCCGGGCTTACAGAAAGGCGATGAGGGAGTACATGAGGTTGAAGGAGTTCTACGTCCGGGGGAAGTTTTACGGGATAGATGAGCTGGTCCACGTCCACACTCTTCGGAACAAGGCCGTTCTGAACGCCTTCAACCTGGCCGAGGAGCCGATGGAACTATACCAGAGCTTCGACCTGGAGGAGATAGGGCTGGGAGGTGTCCGGGAGGTGAGGGTGCGGGGGGCGGAATGGGACAAGGAGGGCTCAAGGCTCAACCTGAGGCTCGAGGTCCCCCCCATGAGCCCTGTGCTGGCGGAGATCGAGATTGCACGGAGGGGACCTTCCATGTCCTTCG
>DTXA01000431.1 GCA_012962735.1 Candidatus Latescibacterota bacterium | reverse complement strand
TGATCCTGTCCAGGCTTTAAGAAGTCGGGGATTCCCATAAGCCCACAAAATGGGGTCGGTCTTTGCAATCATACCTCAATCTCAGGGCCGGCCTCCTTCTCCAATTGAGACCCGCTGAGGCTTGTCATATAATTAGGTCGCCGTGAACGGGGCCGGGTTGGAAGAGAGAGTCGCAAGGATTGAGGGCATCCTAAGCCAGATGGATAAGCGATTGAACCATGTCGAGACTGAGATCGCAGGGTTGAGAGATGAGTTAAGAGGCGAGATTGAGGGATTGAGGGCCGAGTTGAGGACCAAGGCGGACAAGTGGGAGATCAGGATCTGGTTCCTCCTCATCCTCCTCCTGATGACCGTCTACCAGTTCCTGCGATAGCCTTCGGCCCTCGAGGAGCGGATGGCCAAGGTCGAGGGGATCTTGGAGGAGGTGAGATCGAGACTGAACCACTTGGAGACTCATTTGGAAGGGGAGATCAGCAGCCTGCGGGGTGAGATCAGCAGCCTGCGGGGTGAGATCAGTAGCCTCCGTCGGGAGATATACACCAACTTCAGGTGGACTTTAGGGGTCCTGATCCCCATGTGGGTGACGATCATCCTGGCGATCGTCTTTGCCCGCTAGATTAAGGGAGAGGAGGTGTTATTAAGGTTGAGCTTGAGGAAGGCAAGCGGATGGAGATGGACAGGGCCGTTGCTCGTGCTGCTGCTCTCGGTGGGACCCCTTTCGGGCTGTGGCATGGGCAGCTTCCTCGGCTTGCCGCCGAGCCCGAGCGCCGACGCTGATACCGATCCTGAAGGCCTCCGGCCTGGGCAGGGTCGGGAAGGAGTGACGCAGGTGGTGAAGGACCTGCAAGGGATCAAGCTGGTGCTGCGGACCGAGAAGGGCTCCTACTTGCTCGGCGAGCCTGTCCCCTTGAAGCTTGAGGTGGCTAACACCAGAGAGGAGGCGGTGGAGTTTACCTTCCCTTCGGGGCAGAGGTTCGACTTCCTCATCGAACGAGCTGGCAAGGAGGTCTGGCGGTGGTCCTTCGGGAAGCAGTTCATCCAGGTCTTCACTTCGCTCACTCTGGAGCCGGGGCAGTCGGTCACCTACGAGGTGGAGTGGCCTCAGGTGGACAACGCGGGAAGGGCCGTCCCTCCGGGGAGCTACGCCGCGACTGGCCTCCTCACCACCACTGAGCCGCTGGAATCGGGCACGCTCACCATCCGGATAAAGTCCGAGTAGACCCTCTCACCTCGAGACCCATCAGCACTGGGGTAACTTCAGGATCGGAAGTAGAGAGGTTTACCCTCACTCTCATGTAGCGGGCTCGAGCCAGCCCGGTAATATCATAAGTGCTAATGCCCTCTTTCACCCGGATCGAGATCGAGTCCTTGACCGATCTGAAGCCATTATCGGAGACCTCAAGG
>DTXA01000430.1 GCA_012962735.1 Candidatus Latescibacterota bacterium | reverse complement strand
TCCACCTCCTCCCCAACCGCCCTCCCATCGGTGACGAACCCCACCACATCGTACCTGAGCTCTGGATGGTCCTGCACGGTCCGGAGGAACGCCATCCCCTCGGGCCCCATCCCCACGACCAAGGCCCTTTTCCTCCCCAACCTGAACCCCCGGCTCTTCCTCCCCAGCCATCCCACGAACACCCGCCATCCGGGGAGAAGTATCCAGTTGTATATCAAGGCATAAAGGGGCACAAGCCTAGAGAAGGCGTACTCCTTCCAGAAGAAGGGGGCAGATGTCACGGCCAAGAACCCCAAAAAAGTCCCCAAAAGGGCCCTCAAGGGCGAATACCGCCTGGGCCCGTACGCCCCTGCGGCCCATAGCGCTCCGATCCATGCCGCCCCGCAGGCGCCGTACACGATAATGTACGAGCGGATGTCCCGGTAGGGCGGCAGGGGATGGAAATACCCGAACTTGGTCAGTATACCCAAAGTCAGCCCGATTAAGCTTAACGCTAAGTCCGCCATAGGGAAAGCCATCCTATAGAGCGCCCGCCCCACCAACGAGACCACTCCCTTCAGCACGATCCCGGCAGTCAGGATCCACTCGGGTATAAAATGGCGCCTCAGGTGTTTGCGCACGAAAAGGTACATCGCCCGGTAGAATTCCACCTGGTTCCTCACCCGGGGGACCGTCTTCGTGCTCTCCCCCTTGAAGTGCACGATCTCAGTATGGGGCAGGTAGTACACCTTCCACCCGGCCTGCTGGATCCGGTAACACCAGTCTATATCCTCCCCGTACATAAAGAACTCGGGGTCCAAGGTCCCGACCTTCTCCACTACCTCCCTGCGCACCATCATAAACGACCCGGACACAGCGTCGACTTCCGCCACCTGGTCCGGGTCCAGATACGTCATATTGTATCTCCCGAACCTCTGGCTCTTGGGGAAGAGGGCGCTCAAGCCCACTATCTTGTAGAACGCCACCATAGGTGTAGGGAATCCCCTCCTGCAGGCTAACTGCAGCGTGCCGTTGGGATTGAGCACCTTACACCCCGCAGCGCCGGCCTCGGGATGCTCGTCCATAAACCGCACCATAACCCTGAACGTGTCCTGGCGCACCACAGTATCCGGGTTAAGCAGGAGCACGTACCTGCCCCGGGCCCGCTCGACAGCCTGGTTGTTCGCTCGGGCAAAACCTACGTTCTCCCTATTGGCGATTAGCTTCACTTGGGGGAACTGCTCCCTGACCATCTGGGCGCTCCCGTCCGAGGAGGCGTTGTCCACCACCCACACCTCCCCCTCCAACCCCTCCAATGCCGCAAATACCGAACGGAGCGCCTGTTCTAAGAACCGGCGCACGTTGTAGCTTACGATGACCACCGAGAGGTCCACCTAAGCCCCCTTAGGCATTTCTCAAGCCTCAACTTCCACACAAGCCATACCGCCTCCCAGGCGACCCCAAACTTCATCTTGGACTCCCCCCATCTCCTATCCCAGAAAACTATAGGTATCTCGCACACCTTGAACCCCTTGAGCCACGCCCGAAATGTAGTCTCTATCTGAAACGCATACCCCGAAGCACTGACCCGGTTCAAGTCTAAATTCTCCAATACCTTCCTACGGAAAGCCTTATATCCCCCCGTGGCGTCCCACACCGGCATCCCCGTTACCTTCCGGGAGTACCAGTTGGCCAAATAGCTCAAAAGCAACCTTTTCATCGGCCAGTTTATCACGTTGACTCCGTCTACGTACCTCGACCCTAAGATGAGGTCGTACCCCTCCTTCAGCTTCCCCAAGAACCTAGGTATGTACCCTGGGTCGTGGGAGAAATCCGCATCCATCTGGATGATCACATCGTATCCATGCTCCAGTGCGTACCGGAACCCCGCCACATACGCCCTTCCCAGCCCCTCCTTCTTCTCCCGGTGCAACACGTGCAGCTCGGGGAAGACCTTAGAGAGTCGCTCCGCCACCTCCCCTGTACCATTCGGCGAGTTGTCGTCCACAACCAAGACCTCCAGTCCGAGACCCAGCCCCAACAGCTTCCGCACCAGGGGCTCTAAGTTTCCTCTTTCGTTATAGGTGGGAACTATCACCAATATCCTCACCCCTCCCCCCTCGCCTGGGCCATCGTCCGCTCGAGCCCCTCCCGAAACCCCACCGGCCTCCGGCCCAGGACCCGCTCAGCCGTCCAGGTCTTGAGACCCGAGCGCAGGGGCCTCTTAGCCACCTGGCCGAGCTGAGAGGTCTTCACAGGCCGGATCAGGCCCTCGTCCGCCCCGATCCCCTGAGCCACCTCCAAGGCCATCTCGTACCTCGTCCAGAAGTCCCCCCCCGCATAGTGCACCATGCCCCTACAGCCGGCCTCCAACAGGTCCAGGATCGCCTCCGCCAGGTCGTCTGCAAAGGTCGGGTTGCCCCACTGGTCCGTCGCGATCCTCACCGCCCTGCCCTGGCTCAGCTCCCCCATAAGCCACAGCACGAAGTTCGGCCTCACCCCCTCCCCCCAGCCGTACAGCACCATAGTGCGCACCACGAGGTTCTCCTCTGAGGCCCCTAACACCGCAAGCTCCCCGGCCCACTTCATCCATCCGTAGTAGTTGATAGGATGGGGTGGGTCCCCCTCCCCGTACGGGCCGGCCTCCCCGTCGAATACGCAATCCGTGGAAACATAGACCACCTTAGCCCCGAGTTCCCGACAGGTCTCGGCCACATATCTCGTCCCCTCGGCGTTCACCCTCCACGCCCTATCCCTATCCCTCTCACAGCCGTCCACATCCGTCCAGGCGGCTGTATGCACTACGACCTCGGGGTCCGCCCCGACCAGGGCCCTCCGCACCGTCTCCCCGTCGGCCAGGTCCGCTTCCCTCCGGGATATTCCGACGACATCCCATCCCCTTTTCCCAGCCGCCCTCAGCAACTTCCCCCCTAAAAATCCCGTGCTGCCGGTCACCACAAGGCGCATCTTCCCATCCATTGGGGCTTATATCCAACGATGTCGTCCCAGTGGGAGAAGGCCACTCTAAGGTAAAACTTATACGGATTCCTCACCGGCACCTCGTCCATCCCGTAGACGACGTCCAGCTCTAAGGCCGTGGGGTACCCGTAGAAAGAGCTAACGTCCACCCGCAACTGCACCCCCAGGTCCCTCTTGAACCCCCTGAGCGTCCAATCCAACCCATCCTTGTCCCAAGCTCGGCCAACCTCGGCGAAGACCGCACCGTACAGGTTGGAGAAATATAACGGCCCTAAACTCTTACCTACATCCCTGAGGATCGGGAACCTGTAGGTGGCCCCCAGGAACACCAGCTTCCTTCCGGAGATGCTGTACCTGGTATACCCCCTGAGTCCCGGCCAACCGCCCAGCGGCATATAGAAGAACGAGTCCACAGAGGCCGTGATCCACCCGGCCTGGAGCCGCAGGACAAGGCTGTGCCTACCCCAGGGCAGGGCCAGGAACTCGTCCAAGTGCGCCGTTATTCGGTCGTAGAAGTACCTATCGTACTCCTCCTGCACCAGACCCGTGCCCTTCCTGAACCCACGCATCAGCCAGTGGAACGCCCTAGCGTACTCTAAGTGTACCGCCCAGCCACCCCGAGGGTTGATGTCTCCGTCCTTAGCGGGGGGAAGGGCCCTCCTAATGTACCCCAGTCTGAGCTCTACGCCCTTAAAATACGTGTACCGCACCCCAAAGCGCACGCCCGAGGAGAGCACCTGCCCCTGCCACCTCCCGTCGTATCGGCTCAGCACGGTCCCCCCGTAGAACATATGCCCCCGCCAGGCGTACCCCGCCCCCGAGAACAGCTCCTTCAGGTCGTAATCGAAACCCAGACTCCGAAAGTCGTATGTGCTGTCCACCTCGGCGTCCTCTTTGTACCTCACCTGCCTGTAGAGCGAGAGGAAGATCGTCGGGGGCCACCGGGAGTACTCGTACCAAAGGAACCCGTCCCAGTCTCCGTCCCTGGCCACAGACCCTCCCCCCACGAACCCGTGCCAGTCCAGCACGTCCGACGAGGATATGTACAGCCCCACCTTCGGCTTCCCCTCGTCCCAGAGGAGCCTGGGCATCACTAAGGGCCTCAAAGGCCTCTCCCGATACGGCTCGGAGGGAAGGCCCCCAAAACTCCCCTCCTGCGCCTCCGCCTCCCCCCTGAAGATCCTGAAAGTGCCCGCCGGGACCTCCCTCCCGTCCAGGCCGGACAGCCTCCTCAGGGAGAACCCATCCCTCCCGTAGGATACGAAGGCCACCGTGTCCCCTGGGGAGACAGAGGGGTGGAAAGCCCCACCCAAGACGTTGGTGAGCTGTAAGGCCTTTCCGGAGGAGAGGTCCAAGAGGTACAGGTTGAAGATGCCCGATACATCCGAGGAGAAGACCAACCTCCCGTCCTTGGCCCACGCCGGGTCCCTGTCCTCCCCCTCCGACTCAACGTACACCACCTCTCTCGTTGCAGTGTCCACCACCGCTATGTCCCTCTTCCCCTCCCTGGCCAAGGAGAGCGCTATCCTCCGCCCGTCTGGGGACCAACGGGGGGTGTAAAGCTCCGTCCTGTTCGGGAAGTTCCACAGACACCTGACCGAATCGACCCTCTTCCAGTCCTCCCGGACCCTGAAGAGCTCGAGCTTGTTCCTCCCTCCCCCGTTGCGCACGACCGCTATGCTCCTCCCATCAGAGCCGAGGTCGGCATACCTGGCCCTGAGGCCCCTTGTGAGCCTCTTGACCTTCTTCGTGTTCCCATCGTACCAGTACAAATCCCAGAACCGTCCTCCATGTACATCCGGCGGCGAGCGCTTCACAAAAAGCACCCTCTCTCCGTCCGGGGTCCACCCCGCCGGGGAACTCACCCCTCCTGCGGCGAGTTTCGGGGACTCCTCTCCATCTGGCCAGATGTACAGGCCCGTAATCCAGTAATCCTGGCCCCGGTTTGATAGGAAGGCCAACTTCCTCCCGTCCGGGGACCAACGGGGGAAAGCGTTCGCGTACCCCTCGGCGAACAGGGTATCCCCCTCCACCAGCTCCCCTAAACGCTCGAGCTGTTCTCCGTACTCCTCCTCCATATCCCCAACCCACTCCCGATAGAGCTGCCCCGCCGAGATCCCCAGCACCTCCCTGACCGCTCGGTCGAACGAAAACCTCCAGGGTTTCGAGGACGCCTGGAAGAGCCTCCCCAGGCTGTCCTCCCCGAATCGCTCGGCTATATACCGCACCAGGGCGAAACCGTGGTCGTACACCTTCTCGTTGTCGATGCTGGTCTTTCCAAAAGTCCCCATCTCCGCCCAGGAGAGCAGCCCTCCCCTCAGTACCGCCACTCGGAGCACCATATCCCGGTACCTATCCCACCGATCGTACCTGGCCCCTCTGGCCTGGTACTGGGCCGTCCCTTCTGCAAACCACATCGGGACCACCACACCGGGAAGGGGATATGACGCCATGATGTAGGGATACCCCACCAATATGTCCTTCCTGGTCTCGGGCTGGTATCCGAAGACCTGTAGGTACAAAGCTGGCATAAACTTGGGATACCGCATGGCGAGCTGGAGGGAGACCATATGCACGAACTCGTGCGTGATAACGTTCCAAAGCCAGTCCGTAGTGCCCCTCAGTTCCACATCCAGCCCTGTAGCCCAGATCTCTATCTTATCCTGATAGAAGAAAGAGACCCCGTTTGCGTAATCTAAGTCGTCCCTGACCACGAGGTGCACCTTCCCCTTGGGCCTGTACCCGTACAGCTCTGTAACCGGCCCGTACACGGCCTCCGCCACCTCGGATGCCTCCCTGGCGAACTCCTCCAAGCCCTGGTGGTAGTAGACCGAGAAGTGTTCGGTCTCTATGACCCTCCAGCGCAAGTGAGAGGGATTCTGGGCCCAGGAAAGTGACGCCGCCAACACCGCTATAATGATAGCACTGTATCTCATCGCAGGACCGCCGCTTTGAGGAAGTTCACCCCTACATCACCACCGGACCGCGCCTCTATCCGCACGAGATAAAGTCCCGGCGGGAGACCCGAAAGGTTCAAGGGTACCTCCCTTACTCCTCTTTCCATCTCCTCCTCCCACTCCTTCCGGACGATCCCTCCAGTTCCGTCGAGCACCCATACCTTCACCCTGGCATATCTCCCCAGGTTAAAACGGAGCGTGGCCGTCCCATCTGTGGGGTTGGGATATATGTACGCCCCGGCAAGCAATGCCTCCCCCCGGCCCAGAATGGCCCCCCGGGACAGGTGGTACCCCACACGGTTTATATCCCCCCCCACCACGGGCCAGTCTGCACCTTTAGGTAGGCCGACCGTGCGCCAGAGGTGGACCCTATTCCCGGAAACGACTCCTACCTCCACCCAGACGTCCCTGTCTATGTCGCTCACAAAGGGTGCGGAGAGCCTCCCCTCCGAAGCCGGCAGGGGAAAGGCCGGAACCGGTTTTCCCTCTCCCGTAAAAGCGTACACGCCGACACCCTCCGCCGAGAAGAGGACATCAGCCACCCCGTCGCCGTCCACGTCCGCCAACACCGGGAGGGAAAGCTCCCCAGCCCTGTCCCATTGAGGGGGGCCGACCGGAAACCCCTCGGTCAGGGCACCGCTCCCGTGCCAGGCATAGACACCTTTTTCCCCAGTAGCTACCAGCTCCAGGCCACCGTCGCCGTCTATGTCCCCTAAACAGAGGCCCCGTATAGGCCCGTCCAACATGACCGGAAATCCGGACAGGACCAGGACCGTATCCGACCGCACCTTTAAGGCTGTAAGCCATCCTCCAGAAGCTGCC
>DTXA01000429.1 GCA_012962735.1 Candidatus Latescibacterota bacterium | reverse complement strand
CCGCATCGCCTCCAACACCCGCTCGTCCCGAATCCCCCGGGCCTTTATCTGCCTTTCCACCATCCGAAGACGGAGGCGGTCGTACTCTCGGCCGTCGGGCATATTTTCATCCCCCGGGTCGGCCTATCTCAACCTCCCGTATCGATCGCACGCCTGGAAGAAGGCAAACACGTTCTCGACCGGTACTTCGGGCTCCAAGACGTGGGTGGGAGCCAACATCAGCCTCCCGTCGTACCCCAGGGTCTCTACCCGCTCCCTCACAGTTCTTTCCATCTCCTCGGGCGTGCCGAAGGGGAAAGTGGTCTGGGTGCCGATAGTGCCGTCCAAGATCAGCTTCTTGCCGCACCTCTGTTTCACCAACAAAAGGTCCATACACTCCGGCTGGACCGGGTTGAGGATTTCCACCCCGATCTCCACCAGATCGTCCAAGACCTCGCCTACGTTCCCGTCGCTGTGGTACCAGATCATTATGTCGGGCTTTATCTCCTTGGCCGCTTCGTATATACGGGCCCAGCGGGGTTTGAAGAACTTCCTCCAGAGCTCAGGTGAAAATATCATCCCATGTTGGTGTGCTATGTCGTCCCCGGTGTAGAGCAGGTCCGCCCCGGCCTTGGCCGCCGCCCGCGCCCTGCGGACGTTCCTGCGGGTGAGCCTTTCCAATATGCTCTCGGCGAAGTCCGGCCTTAAGACCAGGTCCTCCAAGAACTGCTCCAGCCCCCTTATCTGCCAGGCCTCTTCGTACAGGTGTGTTACAGAACCCGCCACTATCTTCCCCTCTTCGTGGGCCCTTCGGACGTCTTCGGCCATCCCGACTTCCGTCCACTCTTCGTTTTCGTCTATGGGGAAGGCCTCTATCTCGTCCAAGGTCTCGGCGTTGTGCAGGGGGGAGACAATGTGGGTAAAGTGGTAGAAATCGCCCGGCACCCGGGCCACACCTATCTCGTTTATGACGTTCTTGTCCTCTAAGTCTGGGTAGTACACACTGTAATCGGGCTGAGGCAGGTCTGGGGGCCGTTTGAGGCTTATATGGAAGAAGGCGTCCATATCGAAGAACCCCTCTAAGTCCTCCGTCCCGGCCGCCTCCTCCACCTTCTTCCTCAGGTCCGGCGTGAAGTTCGCTCTGCGAGGGACTCTATCCGGAAGTTCCCCTTCTTTCATCGCCAAGAGCCGCTCCTGGCTGGTCATATATCCTCCCGTCGTATCATAGCTTGGCCCTGAGGCTCGGGAGGGCCAGGTCCAAAGATCCCTCGGCACGATAGGGGCTCCAAAGGCTATACTCCCGGGCCAGGACCTTTCACTATATCACCATCCCTCGTCCTCGTAGGGCACCGGTTGGGGCTGGCCGGTATGGGCGGCCTTCTCGCAAAGCTCCAACACCGCTATCACCCTCCTGGCCGACTCCGGGGTAACGGCCAAAGGCTCGCCCGAAAGCAGGTGATCTGCGATATTGGTGTAATAGGCATCCCAGTCGCTTTCCATAAACGGCACATCGAGTTCTTCCTTGTATCCACGGGCAAACGATATCACCTTTACCACCTCCGTCCCGGGCTCTACGAGCATCCCTCCCCGCGTTCCCAAGATCCGCCACTTGGGTTTGCCTACGGCTGCTGTGCTGGACTGCTGGTAATCGGCGTACCTTCCCCCCTCGAACCGGATGATGGCCTGTATGTGGTCCTCGTTGGTCACGTCGTGCCAGACGAGCTTCCACACGAAGCCGTACACGCTCTCCATCCTCCCCGGCACCAAGTTCAGTATCCAATCCACGAAGTG
>DTXA01000428.1 GCA_012962735.1 Candidatus Latescibacterota bacterium | reverse complement strand
GGGGAGGGGTACTTCAGGGTCAGCCTTACAGTGCCCACCGGGCGCTTAAGGGAAGCTGTGGAGAGGATGAAGGACCTGAAGTTTTAATATATCTACAAGAGAGGTCCCTAAAAAGTATCTGAGCGAATGGGCTGTAAAGCTTCCCGAGGGGATACAACGGACTAAGGGGGCACGGCAGAGCCGTACCCCCTTAATAACATAAAGTCATCCCACGGCTATCTCAGAGGGCTTCTCCCGTACCCCTCGTACAGGGGTGCCTTCTCAGCGCTTCCGAGTGCCTGGGATATCATCCCCCTTGCGTGATCGTACACCGCATCCTCGGCCGCCTTAAGCACGAAGTCTCCCAATGTACTTATCTCCTGAGCGAACTGCCCTAACACGTACCGGGGACCACGTGACTTCCTGCCCTTCTCCTCGGCCTGCTTCTTCTCCTCCTCTGTCATCTTCTCCACGAGCGCCTTGCCCTTTCCGCTCGGCTCGGAGGCTATGGTGCGGAGGACTATATCCGCAAGGGCTGTGGCGTAGTTGAACTTCCTGGCACCAGCCCCTATGGCCTTGTGAAATGCCTCGATGCTCAGCCCAGTCCCGCCGTGGAGGACTATGGGCACGGGAAAACCCCGCCCGGAAAGGGCCACCGCTATCTCCCGTATCCTCCGGAACCCCACTATCGGCCGCTTGAGGTACCAACCGTGTGCGCTCCCCACGAACACGGCGAGGGCGTCCGGGTCGGTACCCTCCACGAGCCGCACGGCATGCTCCACAGGGGTGAACTGAGCCCTTATCTCCTCTTCGCTCATAGCCTGCTGTACTGCCGCCTCCCCTATCTCCCCTTCCTCCACCTCCACCGTAATCCCGTACTTGTGTAATTCCGGGATTATCTTCGAGCACCGCTGGATGTTCAGCTCAACGGCCTTCCCTCGGTCCTCGGTGGGCTGCTTGGAGAAGTCCAGCTCCACCGAGGTGAAACCGGCCTTGAGGGCGTGGAACGCCAGCTCATCCTGTTTCTGGAGGTGGTCCAGGTGCAGGGCGACCGGAATCATATACCCCTTCTCCTCGCGGAGCCTCGCTACCTCCCCGGCCACAAACTCCGAGAATGCATCCAGCCTCTGGGCCCCGTCCCCAAGGAACCATCCCTTCAGTGCGTAACCCACCTGGGACTCCGCCACCTGGATGATGACCGGAGAGTTCAGGTCGAAGGCAGCCCTGAGCACCCCCCGGACTATCTCCGGCCGGATGCTGTTGGCCGCCAGAACCCCGAACTCCTCCCGGTCCGCCACCGAAAGCACGGTCCTCAGGTTCACAAGGTGTCGGCCGTCCACTTTCTTGAGGTAGGGGTTGTTCTGGAATGAAAGCTCCGCCAGTCCATTCGACATTGTGCCTCCTTTCTCGCAGATATGGCCCGCCCATCCTCCGACATCTATGTCTCCTTTAGGGCCCCCGAAAAGTATCTTTTTTGAGGCTGTGTGGCAAAGATAACCACAATTCAGTCTCAGGTCAAGCGAAATCCTCGAGTAAAAAAG
>DTXA01000427.1 GCA_012962735.1 Candidatus Latescibacterota bacterium | reverse complement strand
CCCCGTCATCCCCCATCACGGCGACCCCGCCGGGGTGGGCCTCGGCCTGCTCCCTCAGCCACCCCATCACCTCCTCCACCGGTCGCCAGGGCCCTCGGGGCCATGTACGACAGGCACTACGTCGAGTTCAGCTGCCATCCCCACTGCGGTATGGGGACCTACCTGGTCCCTGGGAAGGAGGGCGGGTGGAAGCCCATCACCGAGTACGTCGACCCTGACAGGTTCTGGGAGATATTCAAGGACGCCTACGAGCAGGCCAGGGCTGGGCACAAGACGAGGGCCAAGCTTTCCCTCGTGGCGAGGGGCGTCAGGAGGATAGGGTTCGAGTTCCTCAGGCGCTACCTGATGCCGGTCTTCCTGAAGGCGAACTACAGCAGCCTGGCCGACCTCCACCACAGGATGATCTTCCTAGGTTTGATGCACTTCATGGACCCCTACAACTTCGACCTCCGGCGGGCTGAGCGGTGTGTGATCCACTACGCCGTACCGGATGGGCGTATCATAAGCTTCTGCACGATGAACTCGATACACCGCCCCGATGTCGAGAGGAAGTTCGCCATCCCCATCGAGCGGTGGCGGGAGGAGCACGGGGGCGCTCCCCTAGACGCCGTGGCTTAGAACTCGGTTGCGGACGAGATGCCCATAAGGCCTAGGGCTTTAGGGGCTTAACGAGCACTTATGCGAGGAATGGTGACTTCTAGCCTCTCCTTATCTGCCGGTTACGCATCCCTACCCCAACACATAGTACTCTTCCGTCTCGGCGATCACTCCGGCTGACTCTGCCTCCTTGACCGCCCTTCTAGCCTCATCCTTCGACAGACCCATTTCTCGGAGAACCTTAACGAGGCTGTCTTTGCGGACGTACTTTGTCCCCCAAATCCACTCCACGCCCTCGCCCTGGGCCCTGCGGAACGCCTCCTTGACGGAGTCGATGAGTCTGTTAACCTCCCTCGCCTCCTTCTCGGCCTCCTCGTAAGCGATCTCCATCCAGATAAAGCGCTCCATCTGCTCCCTTCGGTCTTTGAGGATGAGTCTCCGCCCCTCCTCGTCGGTGAGGTAGCAATAATG
>DTXA01000426.1 GCA_012962735.1 Candidatus Latescibacterota bacterium | reverse complement strand
GAAGTGCTTCCTAGTCGCCCCGTCCTTCATCATGTTCACCCCCTACAACTGGGACATAATGGCTATAGCCTTCTCCACAGCCTCCCTATACTATTATCTAAGCGGGGATAAGGGTAAGGCGGATCTGGCCCTCGGCCTGGGGATAGGCGCCAAGCTCTACCCGGTCCTCCTGATACCCGTCTACATCCTCGAGGAGGGGGATTGGCCCAGCCGCTTCAGGAGGTTCTTAACCCCGCTCCTAATATTTGCGGCGTTGAATCTGCCCTTCATGGCTGCCAACTTCCAAACCTGGTTTGGGACTTGGCTTCACCACGCCCGCTGGGGCATAGAGGATTCATGGCTGATATTCCTCTTCGACCAGATGGATATGAAGGCGCATTACGTGGCCCTAGCGGTCCTGGTCTACCTCCTCTACAAGGGCCTCCTGGAATCTGGTAAACGGAGCTATCCCAGCCGGCATAGCCGCGTGATCCATCGAGCCTTCCTGGTATCGGTGGCCTGGCTCTTCGGAAACTACGTCGTAACCCCCCAGATGGCTTTGATGCTCCTACCCCTCTACGTCCTAATACCAGCCATACCTATACCTGCGATATACACGGCTGAGATCCTGAACGCCCTGATCATAGTATTATGGTTCACCCCAGAGCTCAACCTGGGAAACCCGCTCGTCAGGTCGAGCCCGGTCCAATGGGCCGCAGCCCTAAGGCAGCTCATATGGCTGAGCCTCTATGTATATACGCTGTACCCGGAGAAGACGAGGATATGGGTGAGGAAGCTCTTCCAGAGGGTGGGCGAATAGATGGACCCATCCCACCGCCGTGAAGGCCCCCTTCCATGAGAGGGCCACCCAGTCGAGATCGCGGATCCCATCAGGGATTCTATACCCGTGAACTACCTCACGTTATCCTATGGGGTCTTCTCGCGAGGCGGGATAGAGCCGGTCACTAATGGAGGAAGGGAAAGGTTTGGAGGACCCTTCTTGGCTGGGTCGATTTTACGGGTCATCAGTAGACGGGCGTCTCATCGTTGAAGGGCTTAAACGTCTAGGTTGGGGTTAGTTCGACGCGGGCTTCCCTGGTGGGAGGTTCATCGTCGCCGTCGCCTATCCGAACATCCCCCGTATTCGGTCGAAGAGGCTGTTCAGCCAGCCTATGAGGTCGTCGAGGATCATCCGGGGCACGAGTTCCTCCCTCACGGAGAGGGGATTATCGACACGGAGGCCGCCGCGCTTCCATCGTCTCCATGATACCATCCGCCATCCACCACGTACTCGGCTGAGGCGTCGAACGTTATCGAGTAGGAGCCCCCCAAGCGAGATTAGGGGGAACGTGTACCCATAGG
>DTXA01000425.1 GCA_012962735.1 Candidatus Latescibacterota bacterium | reverse complement strand
TCACCTCGAACTCCGTTCCCTCGGGCCTGAGCACGATGCAGGACGGTGGAACCGCGAGCTTGGGGGAACTTCTCGAACTCCTCTCCCCGTAGTGTTCCGCCAATATCTCCAGGTCAGAACGGTCCACCTTCCCGTCCTTGTTCAGATCCGGAAGGGGACTCCAGCCGGGCGAGTCCGACGTGGTGAGCCAGAAGAAACCCAGGACCGCAAGGTCGTCGCCGTCCACGAGCCCGTCCCCTACGTAGTCGTCCTCAGGGTCCTGGTCCGTGGGATCGTCGAGGTCGAATATGTCGCCCACGACGCTCGTGGTGAAGGACCAGGTGTAGTCACTTTCCATCCCCAAGGATTTGTCCAGGATGGCCGTGTACTGGGTATCGCCTGAGAGAAGCTGGCTCGGCGAGAGCACGGCCCTGTGGGCCGACGGATAGTAGGTTACGGTCCCGGATATCCCTGATATGCGGAATTTAGCCTCCGTTACGGCCTCGGCCGGGGACCTTTCGAGCCTCACCTTTAAGGGCGCGCTCGCTATCACGTTCACGGCGCCGCTTTGGGGGGATGTGGAGAGGACCTTCAACGTCACGACGGTGACGGTGTCGTCGACCGCCTCGACAAGGAGGGATCTGAGGTTCGTGGCGCTTCTGAGCTTAACTTCGCCCAGGCTGAGGGGGGAGCTTGCCATGTCGCTCCCTAAGGCCCTGAAGGTGAGCAGGGCCAGGTCTCCGGTCCCGAGCGCTCCACCTCCCCCGAGCTTTGTAACCCCGACGTTTAGGCTGTCCCCGAACGTGGCCTCCAGCATCACGGAGCTGTCCCCAAGGAAGCCCCTCTGGCTCGTGGTGTCGACCTCTATAAGTTCTAAAGCGGTGGAATCGAACTTGAGGCTGAAGTTTCCCGAGAACAGGTCTATCGCGTCCTCCACCCTTATAGACACGGTGAAGGTATCCCTGAACACGACCGTGTCCCCGGAGGGGACCACCCTCAAGAGGGCGGGTTCCGGGTACCCCGGTGTCCCCCTCTCCGTGGCACCGTCGTCCCATCCTGCAGAATATATGGCCGTAAACCAGCTCGATTCTAAGGTCCCGTCCTCGGCCTTCGGGAAGGAGTCCGGATCGGTGTGGTACCTCCTGACCATGGAGCGTCTGTCGTCGGTTTGGTTCTTCCCTGCAAGGGGGGTCGTCCTTGAACTATCACCTGCAACGTCGACCAGGACCGTATCGTCCCCTGCAACCATGTAAAGCTCAAGTTGTAACCTTTGGTTAGGGATATTGGAGGTAAATGTGAGGTCGGGCTTAACGTTAATCTTCGAGCTTCCGGAATCCTTCCTGGCTATGAGGAAGATACCGTAGGGGAGGATGAACTTCCCCTGTGGGATTGTGATCATCGTATCCCCCTCCGCATCCACGATGTACCACCCCGATATGTCCAATGTATCGGACGTCGTGTTCCTGAGCTCTATCCATTCGTCGTTGGTCCCTCCGATGGTGTTACCATCTACCGAAGTTTCGATCGTGCCCATCCACATTATCTCGTTGAACACCACGGTCCCCGTCCGGGAACGGGCTGCCGAGGCCGTGACGGCCACAAGGATAGCTCCCACGATGCTCTTGTAAAGTTCCTTCATCCTTACCTCCCTTACAAAAGCTT
>DTXA01000424.1 GCA_012962735.1 Candidatus Latescibacterota bacterium | reverse complement strand
CGCGAACCCAAACCGTATTCCAGCCGACACTCCCTATAGATCTCCAATATAGATCGCCGAAGAGGATGATGAGGTCGGGGGGAATCCCCCTTATCTCGTGGTAAAGCTCCTCCGGCCTGTAGACCCTGGTCCCGATGGGCCTCCCCTCCTCGTCGCCCAAGGCCTCCAGCCTCTCGATCAGCTCGTCCCTCACCCTCTCGTAGTCCTCCGGCTCGGTCACCCCGCGGGGCTCCCTTCCCTTAACGTTCAGGAAAAGCCGCCCATAATATCCGCCCGCGCCCCAGGCCAGGGTGCTCTCCCAATCCACCCGAAGGTCATCAAACCTGGCTATGCCCTCGGGCTTCTCCTTCAGCCTCAGGTACCCTTCCTTCATCAGCCATTCGTTTATGCAGATGCCCCCATCCATCCTCTTGGCCCCGTGGTCGGAGACGACCAGGACGGCGGTCTCGCCATCTAGCATCCCCAGAAGCTCGCCCACCTTCCCGTCCAGGAACTTGTAGTACTCCAAGCCCACGTCCTCGTAGGGGTTTCCGGGCCGATATTTGATGTGCTCAGGGTCGAAGTACTTCCAAAAGCCGTGGTGGAGCCTATCCGGCCCCATCTCCACAAACATGAAGAAATCCCAGGGCTTGGTCTTCAGGAGATGCTCGACCACCTCGAACCGCTGTTCCGTCATCTCGTAGATCTGCTCGAGCAGGTTATCCTTGTCGTCGGTCCTGAAATGCTTGACGTCGAAGATGTACTCCCCCACCAGCCCCTCTATCTCCTCCTTGAGGGACGGCGGATAGGCGTAGGGGGATTCGGCGCTGGGCGTGAGGAAGCCGGAGATCATGCATCCCCGCACCCGCCTGGGGGGATAGGATGGGGGCACGCCTATCACCACCACGTCCCTGCCCGCCTCCGAGGCGTAGTCCCATATCGCCTTTTCCTTAAGCGATCTGGAGGTCACTATGGAGAAGCCGTCGTAGGAATAGTCCTTTCGATTGCGAAAGCCATAGAACCCCAAACTGCCGGGGTCCTTCCCCGTGACCATGGAGGCCCAAGCGGGGACGGTGATGGGGGGCATGGTGCTCTCCAGGGGCCCGTAGATCCCTCTGTCCATGAGGGACGCCAGGTTAGGCAATTCCCCCCGCCATCTGTCGAAGACCAGTTCCGGCGGGACACAATCCAAACCGATCACCAAAACCTTCATCCTCATTCCACAAAGGGACTTTCGTACCCGGCGATGACCTCCGCCACCTCGGGGCGCATGAGCTCCGGCGGAGGCACCTCCCCTCGGGAGAGCATCCTCCTGATCGTGGTTCCGCTGAAGTTCACGCGGTCCTCGTCGCTATGGGGACAGGTCTTCTCGTTGGCCACCCCGCCGCACTTCCTGCAGTAGAAGAACGTCCTGAAGAAGAGGGGGACGATGCCCAGGTCGGGGAACTCCTCGAATATCCTGTGGGCGGCGAAGGGATCATAGAAGTGCCCCACCCCGGCGTGATCCCTGCCCACGATGAAGTGGCTGCAGCCGAAGTTCTTGCGCATAATAGCGTGGAAGATGGCCTCCCTGGGG
>DTXA01000423.1 GCA_012962735.1 Candidatus Latescibacterota bacterium | reverse complement strand
CGGGAGTAGCTCAGTAGGTAGAGCATCAGCTTCCCAAGCTGGGGGTCGCGGGTTCGATTCCCGTCTCCCGCTCCATATTGTAAAGGTGCGGGCGAGCTCGCACCTTGCTGTTTATAGATAGAGGAGGGAGGACGTGTATGCCGTTGTGCGCATAGGGGGGATGCAGTACAGGGTGGCCCCGCAGGAGCGGGTGAGGGTTCCTCGGCTGCAGGCGGAGGAGGGTCAGGTTTTGGAGTTGAAAGAAGTGTTACTGGTAGGTCGGGATGATGATGCCTTGGTGGGGACGCCCACGGTGCCCTCGGCCTCGGTGCGGGCGAGGGTGCTGGGGCACGGAAGGGGGAGGAAGGTAATCGTCTTCAAGATGAAGCGTAGGAAGAAATACCGCAGGAAGCGAGGCCACCGGCAGCCGTACACAGAACTTTTGGTGGAGGATATATCTCTATAGCCCCAAAAAAACTTTTTGGGGTATAGACGAGGAGGTGGAAGGAGATGGCTCATAAAAAGGGTGTCGGAAGTTCACGGAACGGCCGCGACAGCCAGAGCAAGCGTTTGGGGGTGAAGCGCTCGGACGGGCAACGGGTGCGGGCCGGACACATCCTGGTGCGCCAGCGGGGCACGCACTTCCACCCCGGCCGTAACGTGGGGCGGGGGGGGGACGATACGCTTTTCGCCTTGGTGGACGGTAGGGTGGCATTCGAGCGAGTGGGGGGACGTAAGTACGTGAGCGTGTATGCAGAGTGAGCACGGGCGTAACGACCGCCTCCTCAATTTTTTATGAGGAGGATCGATGTCCCGGCTGTACTGGACGGTGTCGTTGACCATGGTGCTGGGATAGAGTTTATGTTATGCAGCATAGCATCTTGGAGGGTCCATAGGGGTCGGTCAGGTGGGGGGTGATTAGGCCGAAGCGATGGCCACCTGGGGATGTTTTTTAGGGGCCCCTTTTATATCAGCGGAGGTATTCCCGGACTTTGCCGAGCACGATCTTGGGTATGTCCTCCTGTCGCTCCACGGGGTACACGCTTATATGGCCGCTATCCTCGATCTTATCCCTGAACTCCTGGACGTGCCGATTCTCCCCGATGTGCACCACGGTCACTCGGCTACGGACCCCTCTAAGGTAGTCGACCACCCTCCTCAGGTTTGTGATCTGCATATCGGTGATGAGGAAGATGTCCGGATCGTCGACCCGGAGTGATTCTAAGGCTTTGAGGTCCAAGGCAGTGCCCCCTCCAAAGTACCGACAGATGGCTCGGTAGACTGCCTCCCTCTCGGAGGTGAAGGGCAGCACCTCCATCCCCCCCCTCAGGGCGTCGCTGAAGTTGTACACCGCCACCTGGGAGCTGTTGCGCAGATAAGCATCTGCGGCGCAGGCCGCGCCTAAGACCGCATATGAGAGACGCTTTCTCGGGTCCGTCATGCTCCCAGAGGAGTCTATGACGACGATGCAGTCAGGGGTGCCCTCTAAGATGCCGAAGACTTCGCCTTCCCTCCTCTCCCATATCTGGGAGATACCGGGCAGGAGCTTGCCGAAGCTGGTCCAGATGTCCAGGTCTTTTATAGGCTTACCCACCTCCCAAGGGGAGTGGGAGTGAGGATAGAGGGCGCCGCTCTTTTCCATGGGCATCTTCTGGACGGGAAGGGCATAGTTCTCTGCCAGCTTCATGTAGAAGAGGACGTCGATGTCCACCAGGTTCCCGGCACCACGTCCCATTCCCCCCTCTCCGGTCGCGAAGAGCTCGTGCCCGAGGTCCTCCATAATCTCCCTGAAGGCCTCGAGGCCCTGGGCCGCAAGCATCCTGAGGCCCTGGCCGATGTCCTCAGAGGAGAAGCCCGAGGGCCCGTGCTCGCCCATAGGGTTCTCCTCGTCCCCGGCCTCCTCCAAAAGGGGCTTCAGGGCACGGGCGAAGCGCTTTACGTTCTCCTCCCACTTCCACCTGTCCAGGTACGGGATCCTAGAGAGCCTCCGGACGACGTCCAGGGGTCCGGAGGCCTCGAGGTTCACCCCCCAGATCTCCTGGTACAGGGAGGCCAAAGCCTCCTCCACATCCCCCCGTTCCATGTGGCGGTATAGAAGGGGAAGCGAGGTCGAGCCCCTCTGCACGCAGTAGGTGTCCGCAACCACGTCTGTGAAGTACCCCACCGCCCTCTTGGCCATCTTGGGGTCCTTGAGCACCCCTTTGGCCTGGGCGTAGAGCTTCAGGTAGGTGGAGAAATCCCAGGGGCAGTAGGTATGGTGGGCGGTGCCGTGGTCCAAAAGGGCCTCCACTACTTCCTCCTCGGTGAGCTTCTCGGCCATCCGCTCGCAGAAGCCCCTGTCCATCCGGATCTGTTTGCCCTTCATCTCGATGGCCACCTTACCGCCCCCATCCACCACCTCGGGGAGAGGCAGTTCGGGGAAGAGGTGCCTCTTCCTTACAGAAGCCCAGATGCGGAGGAAGCGTTCCCTGGGGAGCATCTATATCTCCAAGATAGGGGTCCCCAAAAAGTATACAAGCGAAGAACTTTTTGGGGCTAATTATATCCTCCGAGTCCTCGTGGGCGGAGGGTAGACCTGACGTCCGCGCTCGAATATCCTGCCGAACCCCACCTGGCCTATGCTGGCTATGGCCCCCTCCACACGGATCTCCCCTCCCATCATCCACTCGCCCGTGCGGTGGCCCGCATCCCCCTCGACCAGGATCCTTCCGGCTTTCATCCCGGCACCTGTGGCGTTCCCGACCTTTCCCCGCACCACGAGCTCCCCGCCTTCCAAGGCGATCCCGGCGAAGTCCCCCAGGTCCCCCTCCACCACCAGCCGCTTGCCCTTAGGAAGCCGGTATCCCAAAAGGTGTACCCGGCCCTCCATATCCCCTATCCGGAGTATCACCTCGGGCTCTTTGGCGTTGTTGCACAGGGCGGAGAGGTACAGACCGCCTGGCCCAGCGATACGATAGGGGGCCTTGCGGATGCGGTCCAGCTCGAAGCAGAATTCCTCTATGTCCTCGGCATCGTAATCCATCCCCTTGGTCCACTCCTCGGCCAGGGCGTAGGCCCGCATGATGGTGTTCTCCCGGGCCAACCAGACCAGCTCCCTGACCTCTTCTTCAAGGAGGTGCTGGTAGCCCTCAAGGAGCTTCTCCACGATCAGGGCCTTGGAGGCGACAATCCCGTCCAGCGGGAGCACCCTCTTCCTGTACCTGTATTCCCTGAAGGCCTCAAACGGGTTAATCACGAACCCCCCTCCCCAGGTCCTTCCGGATTTCGGCGTAGATGGGATGGTCTCCGGATGCGGGCTCCAGTTCCTCGCCCTCGAGGATGCGGAAGGCCAGGGCCAAAGCGTTCTTGATCTCCTCCTTCTGTTCGTTGTATCTGCGGAAGACCTCGGCCACCGCCTGTTTGGCCAGGTAGATGGGGAGGGGGTCCTCCCGGGGCTCACGTCCCCTCTTGGAGGTGTATGCCTCCCTCCACCGGACCCTGTGGGCCATCGCATAGGGGAAGACGACCCGCACATGTTCGATGTCCACCTGATCGTCCCCCAAGAACCAGGCCAGGGCCTTGGAGTACTTCTGGATGGATGCCGGAAGCCGGTTCGAGGCGCAGTTCTGCACGGCGTGGCAGAGGTACCCTGTGTAGTGACAGCCCTCCTCACAGGCCTCGTCGGACCGCTTCTGGCCGTACTGGTAACAAAAGGAGAGCTCCGCGAGGGCGGTCCTGGCGAACGCTTCTGCATCCATGTCGAATGGGAGCTCGTCCACCCGCGCGCGCATTAGCTCCCGCTCCTTCCTGTCTGGGGTTTCGATGCCGAGCTCCTCCTTGAGGTATTCCCCGTAACGGCTGCAGATCGCCTCTATCTCAGGGAGCTTTTCGTAGTAAGGCCTTTTGTCGGCTAACACTTCCTGCAGTGCGCGTTCGCTTTCCGGGTGCCGCAGGACCTTGTCCTTATCCTCCTGTGCGCCTATGAAGAAAGAGAGGTTAGGGCCGGGGTGTCGGGATTCGACCATCACGTCGAACCGGTCGAGCAGGGGAGCCACGATGGTGTTGGTGCCACGGTCCTGGTAGTTGGCCGTAGCGAAGAGGCAGAACTCTTCGTTGATGAGCATCTCATTGAGGTACTCCCAGTTCCCACGATCCACCCCGTCCAAGATCATGCTCTGCTTGGTCTCGGGGAGCCGGTTGATCTCGTCCACGATCTTGATAGGGAGCTGTACGAAGTTCGACCACACGACGGCCTCGATCCCCCGGTTCAGCTTGCCAAGGTCGGGCCGGCCTATGATCTTCTCTTCGGTCTGCTCCGGGTGTCCGGCCACTTCGCTGCCCCATATGAGCCCCAAGGGGACACGGTAAGACAGGGAGGTCACGTATTCGGCGGAGGTGGTCTTGCCCAGACCGGGTTCTCCGACGATGAGTTCTTTGCCCTGGACCAGGCAGGTCAAAAGTCCGAAGAGCAGGGCGGAGTTGTACCTCTCGCCCTTGAGATCTATGTCCGGGCGGTTGAAGTAGAGGCGGTCCCCTATGAAGGAGTATATGTCCCTGAACTTCTTGAGCCCGTCCTCGACGGCCATCTTCCCTCCCGATTCCTAAGATAAGGCAACGAAGGTCGGAAGTCAAGGTTCCTCAAGTCTGCGTAAGGAACTTGACATAGCGGAGGAAGTGTCGTACTTTCAAGAGTCCCTGGATACGAGTTCATCACACGGGAGGTCCTATGGAGCCGTTTTTGTTGGAGGGGATGTCGTACGAGGAGGTGGGATGGGCGGTGGAGGCCGGAGCGGTGGCCCTGGCGCCGGTCGGCTCCCTCGAACAGCACGGTCGGCACCTGCCGTTGGGAACCGATTCCCGCATAGTGACTCACATAGCCCATGAGGCGGCGAAAAGGGCATCCGAAAAAGTCCGAGTGGTGGTCGCACCCACAGTGTGGCTCGGGTGTTCCCACCACCATATGGAGTTCCCGGGGACGCTTTCCTTAGATAGGGAAGCCTTCATCGGGGTGATCAAGGACGTAGGCCGGTGTCTGGCCCGCCACGGTTTCCGGAGGGTCCTATTCCTCAACGGCCACAGGGGAAACAGTAATCCCTTGAAGGTGGCGGTGGATCAACTCAGGGACGAGCTGGGGGAAGGGGTTTTGGTGGCCCTGGTCACGTACTGGGAGCTAAACCTGGGGGAAGATGTGGCCAGGATGAGGGACTCGGCCCCCGGAGGTATATCCCACGCGGGGGAGATGGAGACTTCGTGTATGCTGTATCTGGAGCCGGAGCTGGTGAGGAGGGAGAGGCAGCACAGGTTCGTACCACGTTGGAAGACCCGGAACTTCGGCCTGGGATGGTACGAGCCTTCACCGGTGTATCTGGGGTTCCACGTGAGGGACTTTTCGGAGACCGGGGAGGTCGGGGACCCGACCGTGGCGACCGCGGAGAAGGGCCGGAAGTTCTTAGAGCTTGCGGCAGAACGGGTGGCGGAATTCTTAGTGGAGTTCGCCTCTTGGAGCATGCCTGACCTATACGAAGGGGGATGAGATGCGGCAGGAGCGCTCCTGGGCGCTTTTGGAGGAGTATAGGGACGTGGTGGCGAGCGGGGTGCATTCCAACTTCAGGTCCCCGGTTTACTACGCAAGGGCCAAAGGCAGCCGGGTTTGGGACGTGGACGGGAACGAGTTCGTTGACTGTGTCGTCTCAAACGGGGCATGTATTTTAGGGCACGGGGACCCAGACATTTCGGATGTTGTGAAGGAGGTCCTAGAAAGAGGGCTCTCAGCTATGAGGGAGAGGGGTCCGGTGTCGGCCCTTCGAAAGCCTCCGATCCTCCCCCCCGTGCAGAGGATGATAACATCCGAGCCTCCGATGGCGGAGCTTATAGGGGTTGTGGTCCACACTGACGAGGACCCGGAAAGGGCCGAGGAGATAGCCCAGGAGTTATCCCGGATGGCTTGGGAGAAGAAGCGAGATTTCGTGGCCAGGAACATCCCTGGAGGTGGAGCGCCTGGGGACGGGACCGCGATATTAGGGGAGCTTCTGAGGCAGAAGGGGCGGTGGTGGTCATAGCGGATCCCAAGGCCATGGCTAGGCTTTTGGACGGGAGGTTCCAGTACAAGGGGTCGTATATGACCGGGCTTTGGGTGGACATGAAACTTACTGCTGTGGTGAGGTCCGGGGAAGTGACGGTCTTGCCCACGACATATAAGACCATGCCCTTCGATCTCGAGCAGCTCAGGTACGTGGGGATAGAGCCTGCGGAGCAGAGGATAATCGTGGTGAAGTCGGCCATAGCCTGGAGGGCGGCATATGGCCCCATAGCGAAGGCTGTGCAGGGCCGAGAGGAGAAAAAGGTCTTGACATAAGGAAGAAAGCGGAGTATTTTTAAGGTGCCCAGGTCCTCAAGGGGTCTGGGCTTTGGCTTCATCTATCCGGGTAACTTCAATTTCAGGAGGAATGTATGGTACGCATTCGGTTGGCTAGAGTAGGAGCGAAGAAGCGGCCTTTCTACAGGATCGTGGCCGCCGACTCCCGTAGCCCTAGGGACGGGAAATTCATAGAGATACTGGGCTCCTACAGCCCGATATCCGATCCCGAAGTCACAAGCCTTAAACCGGAGCGGATAATCTACTGGCTTGAGCACGGAGCCCAGATGACCGAGAGGGTCAGAGCGATCCTTAAGAAGGAAGGGGTGCTCAGGCAGCGGAAGGAAGGAAAAGCTCCCGAGCCAGAGGCTCCGGCAGAGCCCCAGGAGGAGGCTTTGGAGGAGTCCTCTGGTTCAGCATCGGAAGAATAACCCGTCCCCTGGACGTTAAGGGGGCCGTGAGGGTGCTCCCCGAAACCGACTCCCTTGAGAGATTCTTAGGGCTCAAGAGGGCCTTTTTGGGCAGGGATGATGATGACCTGAGAGAGGTGGAGGTCGCTTGGGCGAAGCCCAGGGCAAGGGATGTGGTGGTTAAGTTCGTAGGGATCGACTCCTCGGAAGAGGCTGAAAAACTCAGGGATCTGAGGATATGGGTCCCCAGGGAGGAGGCTCTTCCCCTCGAGGAGGACAGCTACTACATCCCCGACCTTTTGGGTATGGAGGTAGTGACGGAGGAGGGGGAGTTTCTGGGGACGCTTGAGGATGTGTGGTCCCTTCCTGCCAACGATGTGTATATCGTGAGGAAGGAAGGTAAGGAGCTCCTCCTTCCTGCCACGGGGGAGGTGGTGAGGGAGGTGGACATAGGTGCTCGCAGGATGGTGGTAAGGCTTTTAGAGGGGCTGGAGTGGTCGTAGATATAATCACCATCTTCCCCCGGATGTTCATCGGGGCTTTTGATGAGGGGATCCTGCGCCGGGCCAGGCAGAGGGGCTTGGTGGAGATAACCCTGCATCCCCTCAGGGCCTTCGCAATCGACAGGTGGGGAACTGTGGACGACTACCCGTACGGGGGAGGGGCCGGGATGGTGCTCAGGCCCGAGCCCATAGCCAAGGCCCTCGAATACATAAGGAGGCTAAGGGGGAGGCTCGGCAGGGTGATATTCCTGACCCCTCAGGGGGAGAGGCTCTCCCAGGAAAAAGTCAACGAGCTTTCCTTGGAAGAGCACCTCGTGCTCCTCTGCGGGAGGTACAAGGGAATAGACGAGAGGATAAGGCAGAAATACGTCACGGATGAGATATCTATAGGAGACTACGTCCTCAGTGGTGGCGAGTTTCCGGCTATGGTGCTTGTGGATGCGGTCGTTAGGCTCCTCCCCGGGGCGCTGGGGGATGCGGAGTCCGCGCTTGAGGATTCCTTTCAGACGGGGCTCTTAGACGCACCTTGGTACACCCGCCCAGAGGTCTTTGAGGGTATGAAGGTCCCCGAGGTCCTACTGAGTGGGGACCATAAGAAGATAAAGGAGTGGCGCTTGAAAGAGTCCGTGTGCCGCACGAGGGAGAGGAGACCGGACCTCTGGAAGAAGTACTTGCGAGAACAGGGTACTTAGAGGCTTATAGTTAAGGTGGAGAGATGCCCAAAGTCATGGTTATCGGACTGGACGCTCCGATTATAACGCCGCCTAACTGGACCACCATAGCAACCAGCGTGTACCCGGGCACCCACGGGACATGCCGAACCGAACTGAAAAACCGTGAGCATCTCCAGGATCTTAGCTGATGCCGGCCTTAGAGGGCCGGGACGGGCCGCGGGGGGAGCTTGAAAGCCTGCGGAAGAAGTATGCTAAGCTGGAAGAGACCATCCGTACGATGCGGTCGCTGACGCGTTCCCACGAGTAAGGAGGAAGTATGGACAGCATCTTGGCATCCATCGGAAGACCACATATAAAGGATGTTCCGGACTTCGGCCCTGGAGACCTGGTGCGGGTGCATATGAAGGTGATAGAGGGGGACAAGGAACGCATCCAGGTATTTGAGGGCCGGGTGATCCAGCGCCGTGGGGGAGGTGCCTCCGAGACCTTCACGGTGCGCAAGATCTCGGGAGGGGTTGGGGTGGAGCGGATATTTCCTCTGTACTCCCCGAGGCTCGTCAAAATCGAGGTCATACAGCGGGGCAAAGTGCGGCGGGCTAAGCTATTCTACCTCAGAAAGCTGAGAGGCAAAGCAGCGCGCATCGTTGAGCGGAGATAGAGAAGGGGGACCGTATGGCCCCCTTCTGCGTTTTTGGTCAGTGGTGCGCTGTATTTAAAGACCGGCCACTTGCCGAAGCGACGAACGGGTGCGCCATGGTGGAAGGCGTAAGCCAATCCCTTGTCTTCTCCATCAAATCCACCCGGTAGCACAATGTCTCATACTGAAGCATCGTTTCCTCCTCTTTGCTGGCCGAGGATGAGGAAACCGTGCTGAATGTCACTAGGGATATGTTGAAGGCTTTGAACTACAGGGTACTTACTGCGGACAACGGGCGGGAGGCGTTAAAGGTTTACAAGCAGCACCGGGATGAGATCGCTTTGGTGCTTATGGATATGATTATGTCGGACATGGGCGACAAAGAGCTTCTGTACGCCCTTCGTGGAAGGTATCCAGATGTCAAGGTCGCCTTTATGAGCGGCTATCCGTTAGGGGGGGAGGAAGCTACTCTTAAGGCGCAGGGGGTTTGAGGGTGAAGCGTCCCCACCAACACCCCCCCATCGAGCATAAGGGCCCGGACCCGGACGATTTTGCCCGTGTATTCCTCGGGCACATCCACCGCCACCCTTGCGTAGTTGTCGGAAAATCCCAGTGTCTTTCCCCCGATGTGGCGGTCTTCCATCAGAACTTCTAATTCCTTCCCCACCAGATTCCGGTAGAACTCCCGGCGCTTCCGTTCCCCCAGGTCCCTGAGGAGCCTGGCCCTCCTTTTCTTCTCCTCAGGTTCCACGGTCTCCCGCATACGGTAGGCCCTTGTGCCGGGCCTTGGGGAGAAGGGGAAGACGTGGAGGTAGGCTATGGGGAGGTCCTCCAAAAGGCGTAGGGTGTTCTTGAAAGCCCTTTCGCTCTCGCCAGGGAAACCCACGATGACATCGGCGCCTATGCAGATTCCCGGTACCCTCCGGCAGGCCTCTTCGACCCAGGCCCTGTAGTCCTCCGGGGTGTAAGGCCTCCCCATGGCCTTCAGAACTCCTCCGTCCCCGCTCTGGAGCGGTAGGTGAAGGTGTCTGCAGAGCCTGTCCGAACGGGCCATGAGGTCCAGGAGGTCCTCGGAAAGCTCCATGGGCTCCAAGGAGCTGAGTCTGAAGCGGGGCTCCTCCACTTCCTCCAAGGCCTTCAAAAGGTCGGTCAGGCGGATGGGAGGTTTCAGGTCCTTCCCGTACGCCCCGAGATCTACCCCGGTCAGTACCAGCTCCCTGTGTCCGGCCTCGGCGAGCCTTTCCGCCTCCCGAAGTACTTCCTCAAGGGGGCGGCTCCTGCTCGGACCTCGGGCCAGAGGCACGATACAGTAAGCGCACCTCCTGTCGCACCCGTCTTGGACCTCCAGGAGAGCCCGGGAGCGATCGGGGAACCGGGAGACCTGGAGGGGGGACCTGGGTGGGGCCTTCCCGCCCAGGGCCTCCTCCACGGACCGGACTATCTCCTCCTTCCGGGACGCGCCGACCACCAGGTCCACACCCACGGCCCTGAGCTCTTCTGGAGCGACCTCGGCGTAGCATCCGGTGGCCACTATTAGGGCCTTCGGGGATAGCCTTCTGGCCCTCAGGAGTATCTGGCGGCACTGGCGGGCGCTCCTGCACGTTACGGCGCAGGTGTGCACGAGGTACACTTCCGCCTTATCCTCAAAGGGGACAGCATCCCATCCCCGTGCTTCAAATCCCTCCTGTAAGGCCCTTAGCTCGTATTGGTTGAGCTTGCAGCCCAGAACGTAGAAAGCTATCTTAGGCATAGGGACCCAGAAACATAGCCCCAAAAAGTTCTTCGCTTCGCT
>DTXA01000422.1 GCA_012962735.1 Candidatus Latescibacterota bacterium | reverse complement strand
TACGAGGGTTGGAACTTCTAAGTATGTTTTAATGTTAGATTTATTGTATAGGAGTGGTGTTATTTGGGGGGTGTAAGGAGGTGGGAGAGGGAGTCGTAAGTCCTTCTCCTTGTGCTTTTTTTCCGTCGTGGGGGTGCTAAAGCGGGAGGTGGTGGTTTTTGCGGGGGGAGACGCTCTTTTTGGGCATAGTGGGGCCTTTTCCTTTTCTCAGGTAGGTCCTCAGAGAGTTTGGTGAGTCCTTCCGGGGATCAGGTGGGGACGGGGAGTGCAGTTGTCTTGAGGATGACGTGCGCGTTGATGACTGCGTAGGTGAGCGTGTTCAGGTGGGTGACGGTGTTGAGGTTACGTTGGTAGGTGACGTCTCGTCCGTAGTCCTGAAAGATGGAGAAGGCTCTTTCGGCTACGGTGCGAGCCTTGTAGGTGTGCTTGAAGTGGGGGGAGGTGCGGGTCAGTTCGAAGCGGTGGTGGTCGTCGAGATTGATGACGCGGGTGCACCCGTTGGGGTTTCCGTTGCTGTGGGGACAGGCTTGTGCCTCTCCCCTGTGGGGACATATCCATTTCTTTCTGCGATAGCCTTTGTCTTTGTCGAACCAGCTTCCTCCGGATTTCATTTCCAGTCCGGCGGGACAGAGGAGTTTTCCCTCTTTGGAGTGGGTGTGTGCGAGGGTGTCATGTCCTCTGGAGTTGAGGGGGATGTAAGCTTTTCCGCCTTGTTGGGCGATGTCTCGATAGACGAACCATGCGTCGAAGGCGGCATCAGCTAAGAAGGTGGTGGCTTTGAGTCCGTAGGTTTTGAATGTTTTGAGGAGCGGGGTAAAGCAGGAGACATCGGCGGTGTTGGCGGGTTGGGTGGTCTCTGCCAGGATGACGAGACCAAAGCGGGTAGAAGCAGCAAAGATGGCGGATTTGAAACCCCAGAAGAGTCTGGGGAGTGGTTTTCCTTTGGGGTCTTTGTTGGAGGAAGGTTTGGCCCCGAGTCGAGCATCGGGGTTGCCTTTAGGGATGGTGTCTTTGTCCCAGCGATCTTTGACAAACTGCTTGGGGTTATTCTGCTGGACGTGTGCCCAGATCTCCTTGACGTCACAGGCGACTTTTCCATCCACCAGGTCCAGTTCTTTGAGTTTCCGGATGGTCTGTTCCAACAAGGTCTTGAAGAAGCGGTGCTCCATCCATTGGATTTTCTCTCTGAGGTATCTATCGGAGGGGACGAGGTGTTCCCAGTCGGTGGTGGAGAGGGAAAGGGGGTTACAGAGGGGTTGGGGATGGAAGCCGATGGAGAGGGCCAAGGCAGGATGGTCTATGAGGAATTGTCGGAGGCGAGTGAAGGTTTGGATCTTCTGATCCACCTTCACGATGTAGGCTTTGAGGAAGGCTTCCAGGGGGATGTAGGAGGAGGGAAGGGCAGGGAGGAAGGAGAAGTCGAAGACGCTAAAGAGGGGTTGGTAGCGTCTCACGAGCGGGTCGTTTTGAAGGAAGTGCTGGAAAGTTGGGCACGTGTTGCAGGAGGAGGAAGCGGAGCATCGAGGAGGTCGTCGCACGATCAGGAGCAGGATCTCCAGTCGGTGGAGCAGCACGACGGCCACCAGGAGGCTTTGCAGGATCCAGCGCCAGCAGAGCAGCACCCAGGTCTTGTGCTGGCGTGCTTTGGGGGAAGGGCGGCGGCGGGAAGCCTTCTTGCGAGGTGCTTTTTCAAGCGTCAACTCCACAAACAGCACCCAGTCCTGGGGAGCATCTGGAGGAGCAGCATAGGTCCCTACCAGCATCCCCAGGATCACCACCACCCCTGCGGTGCGGCGTACCGAGAGCGAGAAAGCAAACTTCATGGGATAGCTCCTTTCGTCTGAGAAGGTGGAGGAAGTGGACCTACTTCTCTGCGACACGAAGAGGCTATCCCATAATATACCACATTGGAGGCGAGGGAGGTAGTACTCTTTTCCTTGCCTCCAATCCCATTGCTCTACAATAACTTCAAACTGTTCCGACCCTC
>DTXA01000421.1 GCA_012962735.1 Candidatus Latescibacterota bacterium | reverse complement strand
GGCCCGACTGCCCGATCCGAAGGTGCTGCGTCGAGAAGGGGATCAGCTTCTGCTATGAGCGCGCCGACTTCCCATGCCCGACGCTGGAGAAGTTCCCCGAGTTCGTGAGGGATCTCCGGGAGATAAGGGACACGGGGCTGGAGGACTGGATTAAGAGGAAGTGGGAGTAGGGTACCTACGTTACCTCAGCAACCCATCGATGGGAGCGTTAACCGCCACCCCTAACGAGGGGGTGAGGCAGGGCACTCGCATCCCGGTATAGGCTGCCAGGTCCTTATCAAGCGGCCTGACCACGCTCGGGCCTCGATATCCCGCCTGTTTTAAAAGAGCCTATCGAGATACTAAGTGCTGCAATGATGGACGATTATATTATCGAATACATCTCGCATGAGATGGGGGAGAATCAAGCAACCCTTGTGTGCAAGACTAGCGAAGGGAACGAGAGTATCGTGAGAGTGGACTTCTGGTCTCCCGAGATCGTGAGAGTAAGGGTATTTCCCTACAGAAGGGTCGTCGAAGAGGGATCGCTCATGCTGGAGGGGGAGGGCCCGAGCGATGTGACCCGCCCTTCTGTAAGAGATAACAGGAGATACCTGCTGTTAAAAACAGAATCACTATCAATCAGGATAAATAAGTCGCCTTGGAAGATATCTTTCCTTGACAGCGATGGCAGCCTGATATTGGAGGAAAACGTTGAGGATCTAAACGTTGCGGGGGAATTCCAGGTCCTACCGATCGGGTTTTCTTCCGAGGGCGGAGAGGTTAAGCGGACCTGGGAGACCTTTGCCCTGTCCCCGACCGAACGCGTTTACGGCTTCGGGGAGAAGTTCACGTGGTTCGACAAGAGGGGGCAGAGGATGACCCTGTGGAACGTCGATGCCTACAGCAACACGACCGAGAGAAGCTACAAGAACGTGCCCTTCTTCATGAGCACCAGGGGCTACGGGATCTTCGTACACACGACGCGTAGGGTGCTCGTCGACGTCGGGTGTACGTCCACCTCTTCGTGCTGCCTCTCGGTCGAGGGCCCCTACCTGGATTACTTCCTCATCTATGGGCCGTCGCTGAAGGAGATCCTGCGCAGATACACGGGCCTGACCGGCAGGAGCCCCGTCCCACCCCGGTGGTCCTTTGGGATCTGGATGTCGAGCAGCTTCATCGAGAACCCGTTCAGGACACAGGGCGAGCTGATCGAGTTCTGCAGGAGGATGAGGGCGGAGGGCCTTCCGTGCGACGTCATCCACGTAGACCCTCTGTGGATGAGGGACGGGAGGTGGTGCGACTTCGTGTGGGATAGGGACAGGTTCCCTGACCCCGAGGGGATGATCCGGGAGATGGGCGGGATGGGATTTCGGCTGTGTCTCTGGGAGCACCCCTACGTGATGGTCGGGAGCGAGCTGATGAGGACGGCCGATGGGAGGGGATACCTGGTCAAGAGGCCCGGCGGGGAGGCCTATACCGTTCAGCCCTGGGGCGAGGATCTGCCGCCCGTGGGGATGGTTGACTTCACAAACCCCGAGGCGTATGGCTGGTGGAAGGGGCTTCATAAACCGCTGATCGAGATGGGGGTCGCGACGTTCAAGACGGACTTCGGCGAGGCCGTGCCCGAGGACGCGGTCTTCCACAACGGGAAGACCGGGGCCGAGATGCACAACCCATACCCGCTGCTCTACAACAGGTGCGTCTTCGAGGCCCTGAGGGAGTCCGGCAAGGACAGGCCGGTCGTCTGGGCGAGGTCCGCGTGGGCGGGGTCGCAGAGGTATCCCGTCCACTGGTCGGGCGACGTGGAGTGCACGTTTAGCGGGTTGGCGGGCGCGCTGAGAGGGGGGGATCTTTCCATCGCTCCCG
>DTXA01000420.1 GCA_012962735.1 Candidatus Latescibacterota bacterium | reverse complement strand
GTACGGGCCTACGAACTTTTGGGTCGCGGGGAGGATGGCCTCCCCGAGGACCTGCTCGAGATGCTCGAACACTTCCACAGGGGACTTAAGCTCTACCAAGAGCGCCGGTGGGAGGAGGCCATCCCCTGCTTCCAGGAGGCCCTCGGAATCAATCCTGAGGACGGCCCCTCCCTGACGTTCCTGAGGCGCTGTCGGGCGTTCCTCCTCAACCCACCTCCCGAGGACTGGGATGGCGTATTTGAACTTGAGACCAAATAGGCTTCTGGCCCTGGCCCTGGGCTTACTGCTGGGGTGCGCCGAGGTGAGGACCTACAGGGAAACCTTCCATCCAGTGCGGGGTGTCAACCGCTTCGCTCTGTGGTGCATAGAAAAGGGACTCTGGGAGGAGGCCCGGGTGCACCTCGAGAGGGCCCTCTCCCGGGACTCCACCTCAGCGGCTCTGTACAACAATCTCGGCATCCTGTACGAACATATGGGCCGCCTGGAGGAAGCCGAGGCCGCCTACAGAAAGGCCGTAGACCTGGACCCGAAGTGTAAGCTCTACCGCTGGAACTATAGCCGCTTCCAGCTCCTCCGCAGAGGCCTCTTCGAGGAGGCCTCTCCCGAGCCAGAGGATTCCCTGTGGACCCCCATCGAAGAGCCCGAACTTCCCTTAGAGAAGCTGTAATGCGCATAGCGTACTTCGACTGTTTCTCAGGGGCCAGCGGGGACATGATACTTGGGGCCCTGGTGGACGCCGGCCCGGACCTGAGGGCCCTTCGTGGGCAATTGGAGACCCTCCCGGTGTCCGAGTTTTCCCTCTCCGCCCGCAGGGAGGCACGGCACGGCATCTGGGGCACGAGGGTGGAGGTGCTCATCGGGGAGCCTCCCCGACACCGGCACCTCTCCGATGTGCTGAAGGTCATAAGGGAAAGTGGCATCTCCGACCGAGCCAAGGAAAGGGCCTCCCGCATCTTCGTCCGCTTGGCCGAGGCCGAGGCTAAGGTACACGGCACCTCCCCTGAGGAGGTCCACTTCCACGAGGTCGGGGCCTTAGATGCCATAGTGGACGTCGTGGGGGCGGTGGTGGGGTTGGAGCTGTTGGGTGTAGATGAGGTCTGGGCCTCCCCCCTCCGCCTGGGCACGGGATATGTGGAATCCGCCCACGGGAGGCTCCCTATTCCCTCCCCAGCGACCGTAGAGCTTACCCGTGGGGTCCCGGTCGTGCGCACCGGGGTTCCACACGAGCTCCTCACCCCGACTGGGGCGGCCATCCTCACAACTTTGGCCAGTGGTCTTGGGAAATCCCTCGCCTTCAGGGCCGAGTATATAGGCTACGGCGTGGGTGCCGGGGACTTCCCAGAGCTTCCTAACCTCCTCAGAGTCCAGATAGGCAAGAAGGAGGGGGACTGGAAGGAGGACAGGACCGCCCTCGTCGAGACCAACATAGACGACATGATCCCCGAGCTCTACGGGCACCTTATGGAACGCCTGTTCGCAGAAGGGGCGCTTGACGTATACTTCACCCCCGTCGTGATGAAAAAGGGTAGACCAGGGGTGCTGGTGAGCGTCCTCGTCCCCCCGGAACGCGTGGGCTCCATAGCCGAGGTCCTCTTCCGGGAGACCACCACCTTGGGCCTCCGGGTCTCCTACGCAGATCGGCTCAAGCTCCACAGGCGAGAAGGGACGGTCCGGACTTCCTGGGGCCCCGTACGGGTCAAGGTGTCCCAGTGGGGGGGCAAGGAGTGGCCCTCCCCGGAGTACGAGGACTGCGCCCGTATCGCCCGGGAGCACAACGTCCCCCTGCGGGAAGTTTACAGGGTCGTACAACGGATCGCAATGGAAGCATATTATGGAGGGAACCGATGATCTTCCTTTACACCATCTTCCTGTGGGTCTGGCTGGCCCTGGCCGGGGACCCCTTTGTGCTTTCTGCCTGTTTTCCCCCCCTGGCAGTCTTCCCGGACACCTCTAAAATCGCCTACGGGGATGTCCGGGGGTACCTCCACATCTTGGAGCGGGGCAAAACCGGGTACCAGGAGGTATGGAGATCATCCTTCTTGGGCTCCCCGGTGGGCGGGGTGTTCGCAGAGGACATAGACCACGACGGGGCCGTGGAACTCGTCCTGTTCACATCGAGAGGCCGTATCTATATCTTGGATGGCACCACATACCGGACGATCTGGCAGAGCGAAGAGGGTGCCTTCCGGAACATCGCCGCTATGGCCGTAGAGGACATAGATGCGGACCCCCAGCCGGAGTTAGTGTTCTGCGCTGACGGGAGGCTCTACATATACGACGGGGAAAGCCTATTCAGGCAGTGGGAGAGCGAAGGGGAGTTCCAGGCCCGGCAGATCCTCGTAGGCGACGTGGACAGCGATGGAGAGCAGGAGATAGTGCTGAACACGGGCTTCGTCATCGGTCCAACTTTCCACGATGTGGAGTGGGCCCTGCCCGACGGCTTCGGGGAGCGCATAGCCCTTATGGATATAGACGGAGACGGGGTCCCAGAGGTGTTGGGGGAGGCAGGAGGGTTTCTGAGGGCCTTCGATGTGGAGCTCCAACGGGAGGTGAGGTGAGGATATGATTGGCCAGATAGAAGGGGTCACTGAAAGGGCACAAAGTTATTCGTCATCCCGGTGAAATAATCTATGATGAGCCACATCCCCGCAACGGCTATATGGCCCACTACAAGTCCCAAGAAGAATGGCCTGAACTTCCGGTATAACCCAGCTCCCCCGTACTTCAAAATCGTGGTCTTAAACAGCCATGCTAAGAATATACTGAACCACGTCTTTATCAAGGGGAGGGTGTTCCCTATGGGAAATCCGAGGGGATGTATGGGCCACCAGAAGAACCTATGATTCATAAACATCAAAAAACCCATGATCCCAGCCCCTATCCCCGCAAAAGCCCATCTTCTCGGGTCTACCGATGCTGGGTTGAGCAGGATATGACCCATAAAGTCCTCGTAAGGGACCCTCGGACATCCTCCGAAGTACCAGGGGTGTAGGTTGATCCCCCCGTACTTATACCCCAACTTTAAGGTGATCCAAACCGAGCCCGCTATGCTGATCAATATAGCCACTAAAACTCCCCAAAAGAGAGGTCTCTTCCTCATCCGAGCTGTATCCGCTACTTTAAGCCCGTTGGCCACAGAGGACATCACAAAGGTCTTTATGTCCGCAGACCATGCGAAGGTCGTAGCAAGGCCGGCCAGCCCCACAGGCCCCAGAGCGTTGCTTCCGACAGCATAGGTGAGGAAGTACTGGGGGATAAGGGGGGCCTTAGCAAAGGCCACCCCTCCTTCGCAGACTATCCTGGTGAGCCCTAAGAAGAGGCAGAAGGCTGCAGATAGGAATATCAAGGTGAAGTACCACCTGAGCCCCGCCATCTCGAGCCAAAGGACCACGACGGTGCTCCCGAGGACTATGCTAAATATCGCTGTCCTGTAAGACATCATCTCCCCGGAATCGTCCAACCCTGAACCCCTCCATAAGGCCCTCCTCAGAACATCTCTCAAATGCCCTCTCGCGATCCAGAGCCCATACACCACCAGCACTATCATCGCGCCCATAGCCTGATAAGAAACGCTCGGCGAGCTTGCGCAGTACGGTTCCCTCGGCCCTATGCTCCATCCTATCATCCTCATGATGCCAGTTTGTACGTTCCCTAAGATGCTGAAGGACCATAGACTGAAAGCTACGTTAAGGTTGACGAGATATGCGAACCCTATTATCGGAAATATTACCTTTATGTTAAGCCCCGTCGTCCTTCTGAGTATCGGGAAACTCCAGGCTGTCTTTATTGGAGGGAGGAAGTGATAGTAACTGTGCAGCCCGTTCCAGAGCCCTATTAAGAAGGGGATGGAAAATCCGAGCCACATGAGCTTGTTTCTGAAGAATGGGCCCAAAAGCGACACGTCCTGCTCCATCATCTCTAAAGGAAGCTGCACGAGCGGGAAAAGCAACCTCTCCCTCTCCACCCACTGCCTCCTGAGGACCACCATCATCGATATCATCATCAGGTAGATCGCCAAAAGCAAGGGAAGCCATGCAAGCAGAGACCTCGTCCAGGCACCCCAGGGGATCGACTCGCCCTTGGAAAGGCCCTCGTAGAAGTACTTCACCGTGACCTCGGGGTTCTTAGGGAAGAGCCAACCCGGAAGGTAAGGCCAGATAATATCTTCCCATTCGTTCTCCGAGCTCGCATAATAGAAGGCACCAGAGAGCGTGGGAAGGAGGTTGGCGGTAAGGCCCATGGTGGGGATGGAGCAGGCAACTATCATCATCACGTAGATCGCCGCCAACTCTTCGTGGGAAAAGCCCCATGACTTCCTGACGAGCTTCAACAGGGGGTTGATGACCAAGGTCAGTATCAAAAGTATAAACATCGCAGCAGGGGTGGCGAAGTTCTCGGCCATCTCCGAGCCCTTGATCATCAACACTCCATAAGGGGCGAAGATGCTGATAAAGAAGGACAGACATACCCCTGCCATAAACGCCCTTAAGGTGAAACCCGACCTCATTCTACCTCCCTATTCCGTTCCGTACTCCCCCCACTCCCTGAGTATCCTGTCGGTTTCCTCCGCAGCCTCCCTTATCACCCTGGCTATGCCCTCAAGGTTGTCCAGAAGGCTCCTGTCCCTGTACGCCCTCTCCAGGCGTGTTGCGAGCCTTGTATATACTTCGTCCACGCACTTGGCACGTGGGTAGGGAGGGGCGTAGAGGTCAGGAGGCATCTCCACTGCTGGCCTGAGCTGAGGTATCTCCTCGAGTATATCGCTCAGGTCCATATCCTTCCTTATTGTGACCCATCCGACCTTCCTTATCACCTCCTTCAAGTACTCCTTGCGGTTAAGCCACACTATGAAATCCCAGGCCAGGTCCTTGTTCTTGGAGTACTCCGCGACCCAGAAGGCATCCGTCCCTCCCATGTTGGCAACCCTCCTGAACCTGGGGAGGGGAGCCGTGCCGTATTCCACATGCGGGGCATGTTCCTTCATGTACCCTATGACCCACGCCTCCCTTATGAACATCGCGGTCTGCTCCAGTGCGAAGGCCTCCGCGTCGTGCTTTATGTCGAAGCTGTCCACCTTGTACTTGTAGAGAAGGTCTATGTACAGCTTGAGGGCGTCCCTTCCGGCCTGGTTGTCGTAACTGTTGTGGAACTTTCCGCTCTGGGTCTCCTCGAGAATGGTTCCTCCCGCCTGGAGCAGGAATATCCACCACTTCTCGGCTATCCCGCTTCCCCCTCCCGTAAGCCTGAGGCTTATTCCACTCCTTATCACTTTCCCCTTCTCGTCGTACTTGGTCAGCTTCCTTGCGTATTCTATCAGCTCATCCCATGTCCTTGGAGGATGCGTGAGCCCCGCCTCCCTGAACATCCTCTTGTTCCAGAAGAGCATCTTTATCCCACCCCCTATGGGGACGGCATATACCTCCCCCTTATGGGTAACGCACTCCACCATCCACTCTGGATACGCCCTCCTTACGAATTCCACCACCCTCTCAGGTGGTCTGGAGATGAGCCCGGCCTCTATGAACCTGAGCATGTAGGGAAGCCCGGACCTGAAGACATCCGGCCCGGCCCCGGCGGGGAGCGCAACGCATAGCTTTCTTTCGTACTCCCTTAGAGGGAAGAACTCGAGCCTGATCTTGATCCCTGGATGTGCCTTCTCATATTCCCTTGCAGCCCTTTCCCATACCGGCCTATACTCCGGATATCCGTCCCAGAGGGTCACGGTTACATCTCCGGCTTGGGCGACTGATAAGAACGCCAGAAGCATTAGGTTCATAGTTCCACCTCCTTCCTCAGCGGTCCGCCTGACGCGGGCGGAGACGCTCGCTCATCCCTTCAGGCCTGTCAATGTGATCCCCTCTATCAAGTTCCGCCTGAGCACGAAGAAGACCAAAAGCACCGGGAGCACAGCCACGGTAGCGCCTGCGGTGGTGGAGCCGTAATCTATGAAGAACCTGTGCTGGAACATAGCAAGGCCAACCTCCAATACGAACTTCTCCTTGGTGTTAGTTATGACCAGGGGCCATATGAAGCTTCCCCATGCGCTCATGAAAGCAAATATCCCTAAGGCGCTCATGGCAGGCTTGGAGAGTGGAAGTACAACCCTCAGGTATATCCCGAACTCCGAACATCCGTCTATCCTCGCAGCATCTATCAGTTCGTCCGGGATGGAAGATATGTTCTGCCGCATGAAGAATATGCCGTAGCTCATGACCAGCATGGGGAGAACTATCCCGAGGTACGTGTTGACTAGATGTAACTTGACCAAAGTTATGTAGAAAGGGACCATGAAGCACTGGAATGGGACCATGGCTGTTGCCAAGAAAAGGAAGAAGATGAGGTTCCTTCCGAAGAACTTGTACTTTGCGAACACGAACCCTGCAAGAGATGAGGTGGCAAGTATGCTCAGGGTGGACAAAGTGGCCACAAGGAGGCTATTGAGGAAGAACCTTCCGAAGGGCCATTCGAAAAGCTCCCTGTAGTGCTCCAGTGTCCAGCTTCTGGGAAGAAGCCTCGGAGGCCAGGAGAGTATCTCATCCGTTGGCTTGAAGGATGTGGAGAACATCCAGATGAAAGGCAGGACCATGAACACCCCGCCAGAGATGAGGAACAAGTTCAACATCACAGCCTTGAGCTTCATCTCTCCCTCGCGATCCCGAACTCTAAGGCAGTTAAGGCCATAACTATCAGGAAGAGTACCACGGCCTCAGCGGATGCGTAACCCATCTTATAGAACCTGAAGGCGTTCTCGTACATGTCGTACACAAGGACCCTAAGCACGCTCCCTGGTGCTCCCTGCGAGCCCACGGTCATGACATAGACCTGTGTGAAGACGTTATACGCGTTTATCGTGGAGATGACCACGACGAACAGGATTATCGGCTTGAGCAGTGGGAGGGTTATGGATGTGAACTGCCTCCACCCGCTTGCACCGTCTATGGCCGCTGCCTCGTAGTACTCCCTGGGTATGGCGTTCAGCCCGACCAGGAGTATGACCATGTAATATCCTAAGACCTTCCATATGCTCATGACCATAATGGCGAAAAGGGCTGTATCCGGGTCCATAAGCCATGCCTTCGGCTCCATCCCGAACATGGAGAGCAGGTAGTTCAATATCCCGTACCTCGGGTCGTATATCCACTTCCATACCACGGCCACTGGGACCATGGACGTCACGACGGGCACGAAGTACACGAACTGGTAGAACGGAGCATATCTGCTTGCAGCCCTGCTCTTCAGCATGACGGCCAGAGCCAAGGCTATGCCGAAGGTGAGGGGGACGGTGCCAAATGTAAATATGGTGGTGTTCTTAAGGGCAGTGAGGAACTCCGGGCTGTGGAAAAGGCTTTTGTAGTTCCCAAATCCCACGAAGGGCTTGAACCTGTCTATGAGGTTCCACCTGTGAAAGCTGAGGTAGAAGGTGGAACCTATGGGGACGAAGCGTAGGAAAGCGTACAGCCCCACTATCGGCAGGAGAACCAAGATGCAGAAGAGATACCTGGAGCTCCTCACCCTTAAGCCTCCTCAGAAGCCCGCAATACGCTCACTTTGGACCCAGAGGAAGTTCCTTCCTCATCCTGTACTTCGTCCAGAAGAAGGGAAATCTCGCATCCTCCCATCCTCGGGATTCGAGCTCCCCTTCAGTTATGCCTTTCACCGGAAGCTCCACCCCGAACCATCTGCATCCCCTTGTAGATGTTACATATACCAGGCAACTCAGGACGTCCATGGCTTTTTCTTCATCCCTCACGAAGAGGTACGAAAGCTTGACGAGTTCGCTGCATACTTCGTTGGTCTCGCCAATCGCGACCCCGACCAGCTCTTCGGAACTGACAGCTATCGCCTTTTCTGCGTCCCTCCCGTAGGCGGAGAAATACGCATCCAGGAACCTCAACCATTCCTCCTCGTCGCCGATGAAATCCATCACCCAATCGAGGTCGTCAAGGATCACCACCCTTATGCCTAAACCTTCGGGTATCGAGATCCCTTTCCCCACAAGTTCAAGCAACATCGAGCGATGTATCTCAACGCACCTGTAGCCATACTTCTTGTAGAACTTCCGTGCGAAGGGGGTCCCGGTCTCAACGACATAGATGCCCTTCTCCCTCGCCCTGCTCTCGACCGCCCCGAGCAGCATCCCTCCGATCCCCTTACCCTGATGTTTCGGATGGACAGCTATCCAGCCTATGGTCGCCCTCTCCCCCTCGCACGAGCCCACGACGAAGCCCACAACCTCCCCATCGTCCGACTCGGCGACGAAGAGGCATTCCCTGCTCTCTTTCATCCTCTGGGCGAACCTTCGCCCCATGAGGGACGATATCCTGGCGGTCTCGAGGAAGGATTGGTTCGCTATCCTGACGACCGCCACAACGTCCGATGGCTTCATCCCACGGATTCTGTAGCCCATCCTCGACCTCCTCTGCGAGATCAATCCTGCTTGACGCGCAATTATCTCCTCAATGTCCACCATCATGTTAAGGATTCGTTACGGATGACAGCGTTAGGGAAGTTTCGGATCTCCTCCCTATCCCCAGTTCACGACAACTGTAAGACTTCTACTGAAGTAAAACAGAGTTTTCGAAGGGCACCCACTTTTTGCCCTGGAGGGTCTCCTCACGGCTCGTGGCAATCTCCTCTATGGGCACCTCCCACAGCAAG
>DTXA01000419.1 GCA_012962735.1 Candidatus Latescibacterota bacterium | reverse complement strand
GGGGGGACGGCCATACAGGCGGAGGATAGGGAACTTACACCTTCCACCTCTATGCGGTCGGTCCCATCTCCCGATATCCTGGCCCCCATCAGGCGCAGGAAATTCGCTAAGGCCGAGATTTCGGGCTCCTTGGCGGCGTTCTCTATCACTGTGGTCCCTTCCGCCAGAACCGCTGCCATCAATACGTTCTCTGTGGCTCCTACGCTGGGAACCTCGAAGTGTACCAGTCCCCCCCTCAGTCGCCCGACCTCGGCGATCACGTACCCCCCCTCCATCTCTATCCGAGCTCTGAGGACCCTAAGGCCCTTGAGGTGCCGGTCCACAGGCCTGGGACCTATGGCACATCCGCCGGGAAGGGCGACTTTTGCCCTGCCGAACCTGGCTAAGAGGGGCCCTAAGACGAAAAACGAAGCCCTCATAGTGCTCACCAGCTCGTATGGAGCCTCGGGGAAATCGCAGGATGATGTGTCTATCTTAAGGGTGTGGCCATCGCGGTGCACCTTGGCCCCGAAGATCCGCAGAAGGTGCGCCATAGTAGCGATGTCCCTGAGGTCGGGGACGTTCTCCAACCGGCTGGTCCCAGGGGCCAATAGGGTCGCTGCCATCATGGGCAGGGCGGCGTTCTTCATGCCGCCTATGTGGACGGTCCCGGATAGGGGTCGTCCACCTCGCACGATAAACCGATCCACGCTACCTTTCCTTGCTTTCGTAGGAGCGCGAGATCACGCCCCACCCTTCCGGCCTACCACCACCCGCCCTATGCCGCTTAAATCGTCCAGTACCTCTATCCTCTCCCATCCCCATCGTTCCAATATCTCCGCCACCTTCCCGGCCTGACCCATGCCCACCTCCATCGCCAGAAATCCTCCGGGCCTCAGGGAGGCCCCCGACTCCCTCGCGAGCCTCCGGTGGAAAGCGATACCGTCCTCTCCGCCGTTCAGGGCCATAGGGTCCTCGTGCCGTACCTCTTCCGGAAGGTCCTTCAGCTCCCCGGTGGGGACGTAGGGAGGGTTGCTGACCACAGCGTCCAGCCTGCCGGAGAGCTTGGACCCACGCAGGGGACTCAACAGATCCCCCAAGAGGAACTTGACCCTGTCGGATACCTCGTTCCTGCGGGCGTTTTGTCTGGCTAAGGAGATGGCCTGGCGGGAGATGTCTGTGGCGAATATTCTGGCGCCCTTTATGTTATGAGCCAAGGCTATGGCGATGTTCCCGGACCCCGTGCCCACGTCGGCCACCATGGGAGAGCTCATCCCGTCCAGGCGCTTCAAAGTCGCCTCCACCAGGACTTCGGTCTCCGGTCGGGGGATGAAGACCGGAGGGTGTATCCAAAGGATCAGGCCGAAGAACTCTGTCTCCCCTAAAAGGTATTGCAGGGGAAATCCATCGGCCCTTTTCAGGAGGAGGGGTTTGAAACGGGCGATCTCTTCGGGGCAGACGGGACGGTCGTAGCAGAGATAGAGCTGAAGGCGATCCAGCCCCAGAGCATGTCCCAGGAGCCTTTCGGCGTTCAGGCGTGGGGAAGGGATGCCCTTTCTCCCGAGATATCTCGTGGTCCACCGCAGGAGTTGCAGAACTGTCCATGTCATCTATGGCCCCAAAAAGTTCTCCGCCTCGATACTTTTTGGGGACCCCTAAGATCACGCCATCTCAGCCAGCCGTTCCTCGTCGGCTCGCCAGAGGGCCTCGATCAGTTCGTCCAGGTCCCCGTCCAGGACATCCTCCAGGCGATACAGGGTGAAGTTGATGCGGTGGTCGGTGACCCGGTTCTGTGGGAAGTTGTAGGTCCGGATCTTGACGCTCCGGTCCCCCGTGCGCACCGAGGACCTCCTGCGCTCGGCCAGCTCCCGCTCCCGTTCCTGTCTCTTCATATCCAAGAGTCTCGCCCTCAGGATCTGAAGGGCCTTCCTTTTATTTTGAAGTTGGGAACGCTCGTCCTGGCATTGGACGACGATCCCCGTGGGGATGTGGACGATACGCACAGCGGAGTCGGCGGTGTTGACGCTCTGGCCTCCCGGGCCGGAGGACCGGAACACATCTATGCGGAGGTCTTCGGGGTCTATCTCCACCTCTACCTCTTCGGCCTGGGGGAGGACCACCACCGATGCGGCCGAGGTGTGGATGCGGCCTCCGGACTCGGTTACGGGGACCCTTTGGACCCTGTGCACGCCGCTTTCGTACTTCAGATGGCGATATACCTCGTCCCCGGAGATGGCAAACACCACCTCCTTGAAGCCGCCGAGCTCGGTGGGGTTGGAGTTCATGGGTTCCACCTTCCACCCCTTGCGCTCGGCGTACCGGGTGTACATCCGGGCCAGGTCGGCGGCGAAGAGGGCAGCCTCCTCCCCTCCCGTGCCCGCCCGGACCTCGAGTATGATGTCCTTGGCGTCATCGGGGTCCTTGGGGAGCAGGAGGAGCTTCAAGTCCCTTTCCAGATGTTCCCTCCTCTCCCGTAGCTCTTTTAGTTCCTCCCTGGCCAGGGTCTCCAGGTCCCCGTCCCCTCCCTCCCTGAGGATCTCCTCCGCCTCTGCGATGTCCCTCAGGATGGAGCGATACTTACCTATGAGCCGGACCGCCCGCTCGAGGTCCGCCC
>DTXA01000418.1 GCA_012962735.1 Candidatus Latescibacterota bacterium | reverse complement strand
TCGTCGTAGAGGTAGAAGCCCCTGGATTTGGTGGCTGGTGGCCACCCTGTTCCTTGGAGGGTTGGCCCTTGGACTTTACCTCGCCCTCCGCTTTCTCAGAGGACAGCCGGAAGAGGCCCCTCGGGAAGCACCTCAGGAGGGGCAGACCCATCAGGAAGCGTGAAAAAGAGGCCAGGGGAGTTTCCCTGGCCTCTTCCGACAGGGGTTATGCAGCTTTCAACACCTTACCCGCCTTGAGGCACCTCGTGCACACCCGAAGCACCTGGGGGGTCCCGTCCACCATCACCCGCACCCGCTGCAGGTTGACCTGGAACTTCTTGCGGGTTACCCCTGTGATCTTGCGCCCCGCCCCACCCCTGCGTTTCGGGGCCCCCCTTCGGGCCACTCTATTGCCCAACATCCTGCCTCTTCCGCATATATCGCATGCCCTCGCCATATCCTTCACCTCCCTAAATCCTCACAGGTCTCCCCTCGGCCACCGAGCGGTTGGCCGCGAGGGTCACTTTGAGGGTCTTCACCGCATCCTCGTATGAAGACCGTATCCCGGAGGAGTCCCCAGTCCGGACGGCCTCTAAGAAGACCCTGTCCTCCTCTAAGTACGGGTCCCTTCCCCCCTCCATGATCTCTGTCCTGCCCGGCTCCGAAACCTCTAAACGGTTCGGGGAGAGCTTTACCGCCCAATCCCTCCCGTATACGTCCAGTCCCACCCTTCCACCCGCCCGGGTAATGCACGCCGAGGCGATCTCCGCCACGGCACCGCTTTGGAAGGTGAGCTGCGTCAAGGTTGCGTCGTACACGCTGTAATCCAGCACGTCACGCATCAGCCCGGTCCTCGCTACCGCCCGTACCTCGGCAACCTCGCCCAGTAGGTACCGAGCCAGATCGAAGATATGGGTAGTCTGCTCCACGACCTGTCCTCCGCTCCCCTCCATCCGGCGCCACCACGCCACCCCTGGCATCCCTCCGATCCAGTACCCTAAGGCGAACCCCCCCTCCCGCCCCTCCAAGAACTCCCGAGCCCGGTCGGTGGCATCCATATACCGGAAGTGATATCCCACCGACGATACCACCCCCCGCTCTCGGATGGCCGAGGCCACCTCCTCCGCCCTCTCCACCGAAAGTCCTATGGGCTTCTCCACGAAGATGGCTATCCCCCGTTCAGCCGCTGACAGCTCCTGGTCAGCGTGGGCGAAGGGAGGAAGGCAGATGAAGGCAGCATCCAGCTCCTCCCGGTCGTACATCTCCTTGTGCTCGGTGTAAGCCCTACCCCCGCACTGCCGGGCCGCCTCCTCCGCCCGCTCCCTCACCACGTCGCAGAAGGCCACCAGCTCCACATCCTCCATCCCCGCAAGCTTGCTTATGTGATGGCGGGCTATTCCTCCGACCCCTACGAACCCTAAGCGCACCGGCATATCCCCTCCTAAGGTGGCTTACAAAGTATATGAGCGAAGGGCTCCCTACATGAACTGTCTCAGGTAGGCCACCGACTTGAGTAGGTCCTCCTCCGGGTCCCCGGGCACACTGCACTCCATGGCCATGAACTTATCGAACCCCGCCTCCTTCAAAGCCGCAAATCCGGCCTTGAAGTCCGTGTAGCCCCAGCCCGGCAGGACCCTATTGCTGTCCGCTAAGTGCACATGATATATATACTTACCGGCCTTCCTTATGGACTCGGCTATATCCGCCTCCTCGATGTTCATGTGGAAGAAGTCCGCCATGATCCGGACTCCAGGACTGTCCACCTCCTCCACGTACTCCACCGCCTGGTCCAAGGTCCGGATGAAGTGGGTCTCGTACCGATTTAAAGGCTCCAAGAGCACCACCGAGCCCACCTTCTCCGCATGTCGGGCCAGGTCGTAAAGCAACGTTAAAAGAAGCTCCTCCTCAAGCTCTTCGGCCTTCTTATAGGGCGAGAGGTCCGGGAGCTTCGGAGGGCCGAAAACCGGCACGAATATAAGCCCCACAGCCCCTAAGTCCGTCGCAGCCTCCAAAAGGGCCTTTGTGTCCTCCACCGCCACATTCCGCTCCTCCGGGTCGGCGCTCAAGGGGCTTCCCCTGTACCCCGCACATATGGTGCTGACCTTCAGAGGGCTCCGGGCCATCTCCGCCTTGATCTCGTCCATCCTCTCCCTCACATCCCTCCCCCAGAACTCCACTCCCTCGAACCCGTACCTGGCCAGGTTCTCGAGCTTCTCCCTCAGGGTCTTCCCTGGAGCCATACCTTCCTGACACGCCAGCCGCATCGCTCCCCCTTTCTAAGAGACCTTGGACTTCGGACAGTTACCAATCCCCCACCGAGCCGTCCTCGTGGAACAACATCGGGCTCTTCCAGTCATGCCCTATCTTCTCCCCTACTGCCTCATCGTCCAGCTCTACCCCCAGCCCAGGCCTTTCGGGGAGCTCCACGTACCCGGAGACCATCCTGAAGGGCTCCTTCAGATACCCCTCCCCGAGCGTGGTGAACTCCTGCACCAGGAAGTTCGGAATACAAGCGTCAAGCTGGATGCAAGCTGCAAGAGAGATAGGGCCCAGAGGGTTGTGAGGGGCAACAGCCGCATAATATCCCTCTGCCATAGCGGCGATCATCCTGCACTCGAATATCCCCCCTGCATGGCACAGGTCAGGCTGGAGCACAGAGGCTGCCTGCTTCTCTAAGACCTCCCTGAACCCCCACTTGGTGAAAAGCCTCTCCCCTGTGGCCACTGGGATGGAAGTCGACCTGGCCACCGTGGCCAGCACGTCCACGTTCTCCGGAAGACACGGCTCCTCTATGAACATAAGATCGAACTGCTCCAAGGCCTTCGCCAGCCTTATCGCCATAGCTGGACTTGTCTGCCCGTGGAAGTCCAGGGCTAAGTCTACCTCCCTCCCCACGGCATCCCTGACCGCCCCTACCCTTTCGACCACCTGGTCCACAACCGAAGGCCTGTCCACGATCCGGACCGGAACCGCGCTCCACAGGGCCGAGGGCAGGAGGGAGCCTTTTTTCTCCCTTCGCGCCATAACCCCCAGCCCCATCTTCAAAGCTGTGAACCCCTTCCCCACTAGCTCCCTTGCGTTCCGCGTGCACTCCTGAGGGGTGTCCCCCCCACAGTGAGCGTAGAGCCTTATCCTGTCCCGACACGCTCCCCCTAAAAGCTGGTAAACCGGCACCCCGAGCCACTTGCCGAGGATGTCCCAGAGGGCTTGCTCTATCCCGCTTATGGCGCTCGTAAGGATCGGCCCTCCCCTGTAGAACGAGTGCCGATACATAGACTGCCAGTGGTGCTGTATCCTCCTGGGATCCCGCCCCACGAGGTGATGCTCCAGCTCCCGCACCGCCTGTGCCACGGTCCTGGCCTTTCCCTCGACCACCGGTTCTCCGTATCCCACGATGCCCTCGTCGGTGTAGACCTTGAGGAAACACCACCTGGGCTTCACGAGAACCGTCTCGAGCTTGGTTATCTTCATAGTTCCTCCGGAACTAACGGCGGGCGAGCATAGTTCTGAGGTTGTCCGCCACCTCGTCCTGGGCGAAATCCGCTGGGGTTAGATAGCCTATACTCAAACCAGCCGCCCCGGGCAGAGTCAAAAGCCACTTGGCTAAAGACCTCGGTGGGAACTATCCCTTTGGCCACAGTCTTCGTGGCCCTTCCCATAGAAAATGTCAGAAGCCCCAAGGGAATAGAAGCAAGTCTCTCCATATCAACGACTCCCCTTGAAGCATCCACCCTCCTCTACCAGCGCCAAGTACTCCCGGAGCTTCCCCGCATACTGGGGGAACGCCACCTCAGGTCCTTCCAGCTCAGGATGCCAGCGCTTCTCCCACTCTAAGCTCAGATATCCCCGGTATCCGCCATCCCAGAGGAGCCTGAGCATATCCAAGATAGGGACGTCCCCCTCGCCCAAGAATGTGTAGGTCCAGTGCTCGGCGTCTCCCTTGGAGTCCTTTACGTGTACGTACTTGAGGAAGGGCTTCAAGTTCTCCATCGTGACCTCGGGGGGCTCCCTGAGGAAACGGTAAGGATGGTGTAGATCCCAGAGGACGCCCACGTTCGAATGGTCCACTTCGGAGAGCACCTTCGCCACCTTGCCGCTGTCCACAAAGTCGTCGTGGGTCTCCAAGACCACCGTCACCTGATATCCTTCCGCCTCCCTTCCGACCTCCTTCAGGTTCTCCACCAGCGCCTCCGAGGACCCCAACCTCCCCCCGAAGACCCGCACGAAGGGGGCTTCCAGCTCCCGGGCCAGCAGAAGATACTCCCACGCCTCCTGCAGAGCTCTCTCCCGCTCTCCCTGTTCCTCGGCCGCCAACCTGGCCGAGGATGACACGCAGGCTACCTCCACCCCGGACTGCTTGAACATCCCTTTCGTCCTGGGGAGCGCCTCCTTGCCGAAGGGTCCGGCTTCGGGAAGGTACACGGTGTCCAGATAGCCTCGGAGTTCCACTCCCTGGTACCCGTACTCGACGGCCCGTCTTAATATCTCCTCCAGATCCCAATCGGGACATCCCAACGTGCTGAAAGCCAATCTCATGTTCCCTCCTGTAGGGGTATCGGGGCAAAGCTCAAGACTTTTTTAGGGTTATAGAAGGGCCCCCGCCGAGGCGGGGGCCCTGTAATCCTATTCCTCGAACTGGATCACCCCCGCAGGGCAGGACTCCGCCGCTTCCTTGATCTGGTCTTCGTACTGGTTGAGGTCAACACCCTCTTTTACTGCGCTGGTCTCGTCCCCCATCTCGAACACCTCCGGGGCGATGTCCTCGCAGAGCCCACACAGTGTGCATCCCTCCTCGATCCACACCTTCTCGATAGCCATATCTCCTCCTTCCCTTGAGGTTTCCCTCTATCTCCGCAGTGGTTGTCCTTACGATAACAGGAGCTTTTAATATAATAAAATTTGCCTCATGGTCAAGGCATTTCCCGATATGCTCCCCTCTCATATATCTGCCACTCCTCGAACCTCTCCAGGACCTGCTTAGGAGAGGCCGTCCCCGTTGTACCTATCTGCTGGATCGTGATGGACGCCACTAAGTTCCCCACAACAGCAGCCTCCTCCGGGCTCCCCCCGGCGCACAAGGTCAGCAGCACCCCTGCCGTCACGCTGTCTCCGGCTCCCACTATGTCCGTCTCCCCCTGCACCTTAAACCCTGGTATGTGACAGGGCTCCCCACTGTCGAAGACCATAACTCCATCCTCCCCCATAGTCACGAAGACAGGCCTCCCAGCCCGCTGCCTCAACGCCCTCCCGCACTTTAGAACCATCTCCCGGTCGACCTCCCCCTCGAACCCCGGATACACCGCCCGGGCAGCCTCGTCCCTGTTCGGCTTGAGGACCACCTCCCTGAACTCCCCTATCCGCTTTCTGGAATCGACCACTATGGGCTTTTCGGGGTACCTCTGGCCCATCTCGGCCAAGGCCTCCCGTACCCTGTCTGTGATCACGCCGCAGTTGCGCTCCTGCACCTGGTCCGAGACTGCTATGCCGTCCACCTTGGGAAGAAGCGCATAGAGAGCCTGTGCGATGTGGTCCTCTGCCTCCCTGGGAAGTGGCGAGCGGTTCTTTATGTCCATCCGGTTGATCTCCCGCTCCCTCCCTCCCTCCCGGAGCATGGGCTTGGTGTAGGTCGGGGTGAACCTATCCCGGAGCACGAGGAAGTGCTCGATGTCCGCCCCCAACCCCAAAAGCCCCTTCCTCAGCTCGTATCCCTCTCCGTCGTCTCCGATCACCCCCACAGCATAAAGCCTTCTCGCCCCGAGGGCCGACAGGTTCGATGTCACAGTCCCGGCCGCCCCGGGCGAACACCTCCTCTCCACCACCTGGTACGCCTCGAGGCCCGTCTCCAAGGAGATCTCGCTCAGGGATCTGTCTATCACCAGGTACTTGTCCAAAAAGAAATCCCCCACCACGGCTATCCTGAGGCGGGGGAAAGCCGAGAGCAGCTCCTCCATCCGTGCTTTGTCCATCTCCTCCTCCTACCAAAGTCGTACGATCTCCCGGTACAACTTGGGCAGGGTGGCTCTGTGGTCCCCACGTACGTAGAAGCTCTCCCCGCCGTCTGCCACTGTGCGCACGAGTATGGTCTTGTAGGGCCGGAAGTAATACCTCCAGTCGTCCTTGGACGCT
>DTXA01000417.1 GCA_012962735.1 Candidatus Latescibacterota bacterium | reverse complement strand
CTATCACCGAACTTCCCGGAGGCATATTACAACCTCGCCGCCCTGTATGTGCGGATGGAGCGGTACGGGGAGGCCGTGGAACAGCTCCTGAAGGCGGTGCAGCTCAAATCCGATTATGCCCTTGCATATAACGCTCTTGGACTCATCTACTTCAGACATGGACACCTGGCCAAGGCCGGAGAGGCCTACCGGAACGCAATCCGGGCGGATTCCACCTATGTCGAGGCATACTACAATCTCGCAGAGGTATATGCGAGACAAGACGAGCCCTCGAAGGCCGAGGAGGAGTACAGGAGGGCACTGGCCCTGGACCCAGACTTCGCCAAGGCCCACGGCGGGCTCGGAGCCCTCTATCTCAGAGAGCGCCGGTACGAAGAGGCCATAAGGGAGCTGGAGGAGGCGGTACGGGCAGACCCCTTCTATACTAAGGCGCACTTTAACTTAGGTAATGCCTATCTCAGGGTCGGGAGGAGGGTCGAGGGCAGGCGAGAGTTGAAACGCTTCTCCCAGCTCGACCGATACGACAAGCAGATCCAGAGGGTCAGGCACAACCTCCTGGCCCGCCCCCGGGACTTCGAGCTTTACCATGCCTTGGGCGTGTTGTACGGGAGGAAGGGCCAGTTCGATAGGGCGGAAGCCGCATACCGGAGGGCTCTCCGGATAAACCCGAAATTCGTCCCAGCCTATAACAACTTGGGCAACATCTACCTGAAAAGAAGGCTATACATAGAGGCCGAGGCGATGTTCTCCCGTGCCATATCCCTGGACTCGACTTATGCCCTGGCCTACTGCGGGCTCGGGAGCGTTTACCTCTTACGAGGGGAGTTCCCTAAGGCCCAGAATGCCTATCGGAGGGCCCTGTACTTCGACCCCACAAATTCGGATGCCAGGTATAACCTCGAGGTCATAGAGCGTCTTCGGAACGCGAAACCCGGAAGGAGGTGAGATGGATGATCGGCGCCCCCCTGCGGAGGTCCAAAGGGCCTTCACAGCCCGGGCGTTCGCCGTGGGGGTCCTGCTTTCT
>DTXA01000416.1 GCA_012962735.1 Candidatus Latescibacterota bacterium | reverse complement strand
CCCCTCCGCTCCTCAGCAGGGTATGAGACAAGAGCTCTATCCGAATCGAAATGTTCGGATACGATTTAAATACTCCTTGCTCTGCTTGAGATCCTCTACCGAAGTCATCTCTAAGATCAAGGGACCATGGTAGCCCCACTGGCTGAGGGCCAAAAGTAGCGGCTCAAACTCGATCGTTCCCCCGCCGAGCGGCCGATGGTAATCCATTGAGCCATCGTTATCGTGGAGATGGACCTCCACGAGATGGGGGAGGACCCTCTCCAGATATCCTATGAGATCCAGTCCGAAGGTGTGGGCATGGCCGACGTCGAAGGCCACCCGGCAGTTCGGTGAATCCAGCGCCTCAATCAGGTCTAGATGCTCCTTGGGGGAGTGGATCAATCCGCGGTTCCGTCCCCGGGCCTTGTTCTCCAGGGCGATCGTCACCCCCAGTTCCTCCGCTAATTCCAATGCTCCTTGCAATCCTTCGATGAAATTCTCCCTGGACAGGGGGAGGCAGTCCTCGGGGTAGTCGCCGGGGAGCTCCCCCGGATGGACGACCACGATCTCCGCCCCGAGGTCGTGAGCGAGCTTGATGCACTCCAAAAGCTGACGGGCTGAGGCCTCTCTGATCAGGGGGTTGAGGCTGGCGAGGTTGATATCGTAGAAGGAGGCATGGACGGTCGGAGTAACCTCGTGCTCTTGAAGCGCCTTTTTCAACTCTACCTTCTTTGCCGGGGAGATCTCCCGGGGATAGAGGAGCCCCGGCTCACACTTCACCTCGAGATAGCCCAGCTCCAATCGGCTCACCAGCTCGATGAACTCCCCTAGGCCTCCATCGAAGCCGAGGAACATCGATGCGCCAAATTGCTTGAGGTCCAAGATCATGTCCTCGTTAATCTCGATGCTAGCTCGATCAAGGCGCTCAGTGCCAGCAGCATCAGGGAGAAGAGCATTGAGATCGGGATGAAGGTCGAGGCTATCCCGGCCAGCATGATCAGGAACAGGCGGACATCCCTCCCGGCGACGGCCCGTGGATAATCCTCCCTCCCCATCGCCCGAGCGAT
>DTXA01000415.1 GCA_012962735.1 Candidatus Latescibacterota bacterium | reverse complement strand
TCAAGGCGTCGGGTTCCGCCCATTCATCTATAGGACCGCGGTGAAGCATGGACTCTCCGGCTACGTCAGAAACCGGAGGGACTCCCTCGTGGAGATAGTCCTGGAGGGGGACCAGAGCTCCCTCAACGCTTTCCTTAAGAGTTGGAGGAGGAGGCCCCTCCAGCAGCGGAGATACATAAGGTGGAAGCCCACCCCATTAAGGAGGCTAAGGGTCACAGCAGCTTCACGATATTGGCTAGCTCCCGTGAAGCGTCTGCTAGTGGGTCTGTGATCCCCGCCGACATATCCATATGCCCTGAATGTGAGAGGGAGCTTAGGGATCCAAGCGATAGAAGGTTCAGATACTTCTTCATAACCTGCACCAACTGTGGCCCTAGGTTCACTATTATAGAGTCCACCCCCTACGACCGGGAGAATACGACTATGCGTTTCTTCCCGCCGTGCCGGGGATGTCTAGGGGAATACAGAGATCCCTTGGATAGGAGGTTCCACGCCCAAACCGTCGCCTGTCCGGAATGTGGTCCTTCGGTGCGGCTGGTCGACTCGGATGGAAGGCCTTTAAGGTCCGATAAGCCCATCGAGGAGGCTGGTAAGCTCGTATCCGAGGGATCTATCGTCGCAGTTAAGGGTAATGGAGGCTACCATCTGGCGGCTTCAACCCTCATGGATGAACCCTTGGAGAGGCTTAGATCGGCCAAGGAGAGGCGTCGGAAACCCTTCGCCATAATGGCTAGAAGTTTGGAAGCTGCTAAAGGCTTCGCCGAGGTCTCGAAGCCTGAGGAGAGGCTCCTCCTCTCCCCAGCCCACCCCATACTCCTCCTGAGGAAGGGTTTAAACTATCATCTCTCGGATCTCATCGCCCCAGGCCTCGACACGGTTGGGGTCATGCTCCCCTATACGGGGCTTCACCTCCTCCTCTTCGACGAGGTGGACGACCCAGCCTTCGTCATGACCAGCGCCAATAAGCCCAGCGAACCCATAATTAAGGAGGATGACGTAGCGATCAGAGCCCTTAGGGGGGTTGTGGACTACCTCCTGATCCATGATAGGCTCATAGCCCATAGATGCGACGACTCCGTCGTAAAGCTCGTCCAAGGTCAGGCCTCATACATCCGCAGGTCCAGGGGGTACGCTCCCAAGCCCATCATGGTTGGGATCGGATCCACCGATAACCCAACCCTAGGCCTTGGAGCCGAACTCAACGTCACCTCGTGCATCCTCGCCGACGGGAAGGCCTTCCTCTCCCAGCATATCGGGGACGTGGAGACCCTTGAAACGGTTAGGTTCCTAGAGGAGGCCACCCGCCACCTCCTAGACCTAGTAAGGTGTAAACCCGAGAGGGTCGCATGTGACCTCCACCCCAGGTTCAACACCTCCCGCCTAGCCGAGAAACTCAGCGAGGAGTTCTCCATCCCCCTATATAGGGTTCAGCACCACCACGCCCATGCGGCTAAGCTCTTAGCAGAGCATCGGCTAGATGAGATGGTATGCATCGTCTGCGACGGCTTCGGATACGGCCTAGACGGCAAAGCCTGGGGAGGCGAAGTGCTCTACTCCAACGGTCCGGAGTTCGAGAGGCTGGCCCACTTGGAGGAGCATCCCCTGATAGGCGGCGACCTAGCCGCCCTATATCCCCTAAGGATGGCTGCAGCCGTCCTCTACGACGTCCCCGGGTTCCAGGAATGGCTCCATGAGAGGGCTGGAAGCTTCCCCCATGGGGAACCCGAGGCAACCCTGATCCTAAAGGAGGCTGAAAGGGGGCGGGGAGTTCCAACGTCGAGCTGCGGCCGGATCCTAGACGCCGTAGCAGCCCTCCTGGACGTAGCCCATGAGAGAACCTATGAGGGGGAGCCGGCGTTAAAGCTCGAAGCCGCCGCCAACCAGGGAAGGTACGTGCTAAACCTTGAACCCGTCATAGAGGGAGAAAGGCTCCTCACCAAGCCCCTGATGGAATCCATCTACGAATCCCTCAGAGGAGAGAGAGCCAGGGACCTAGCCTATTCAGCCCACATCTACCTGGCCAGAGGCCTGGCCCTCCAAGCCGTCCAAGAAGCCGAAAGGCTCCAAGTAAGGCATATAGGCTTCACCGGGGGCGTAGCATATAACCGATGGATAACCCGTGAGATATCCCAGATCCTAAAAGGACATGGATACGAACTCCTCCTCCAAAAGGAGGCCCCATGCGGTGACGGGGGGATATCCCTCGGCCAAGCCTACGTAGCATCCCAACTCTAACCCTAAAATCCTCCTCCACAACATTAGAGTATGAACCATGCCTATATGCTA
>DTXA01000414.1 GCA_012962735.1 Candidatus Latescibacterota bacterium | reverse complement strand
TGTGGTATATTCTCAGCCGACCTGTTTCGGCCCAAAGGTTCCAGATGAGAACGGCGGAGGATATGGCGGAGGTATTCCTGAAGAAGACGAAAGACGTAGCCCGGACGATTCGGGAGTGGGGGGATCTCCTCTCCGAGGTCGTAAGGCCCGGGGACCGGATGCTGATCAAACCCAACTTGGGCGGGGATGACCGCGCACCCCGAGGTGATAGAGGAAGTGGTGGCCATGGTCGTGGACGTAGGGGCCGGAGATGTGGCTATAGCCGAAGACCCCTCATCGAGGCGGCCAGCCTCCGAGGTGTTCGGGGATTTCGACCTATATGGGATCGCTCGGAGGTTCGGCGCCCGGGTCGTGGACCTGTCAGAGTGCACGTACCAGGCTGTGGACCCTCCGGCCGGGCTCGTGGAGAGGCTGGAGATCTCCCGGGAGGTCCTGGTCTGCGACAGGCTCATAGGGATCACTACCCTCAAGACCCACCACCAATGCCGGCTGAGCGGCGCGCTCAAGAACATGTTCAGCAACGTTCCCTCAGGCCTCAGGCAGGAGTTCCACAGGAGGGACTTGGAGAAGGCCATAGTGGCGATCAACTCGGTCCGAAGTCCGGATCTGACGATCGTGGACGGGGCCGTGGGAGCTGAAGGCATGGCTCCGGTCGAGAAGCGGCCCGTGGAGATGGGGGTGGCCCTGGCCGGGAGGGACCCCGTGGCCGTAGACACTGTCATGGCTCTGCTCATGGGCTTCGACCCCCGGAAGGTACGGACGCTTTTCTTCGCCGGAAGGGCTAGGCTGGGAACCTGCAGGCCTGAGGAAATATCGGTTATCGGAGACCCTTTGAAGGCATGTTCCAGGCGGTTCATGGACCCAATAGAGTCCATGGCGGAGCACCTGAAGGGACGCGTGGAGGTGGAGGAGGACGTGAGGGAGACCGGATATTCCGGGATAGTAGCCACTGCCTTAGGGCATATAGCCTTCCGGGAAAAGGATGGGGAAAGGCTTTCCGGGCTGCGGATCGCCGTCGGAGACCACCCCGGGTACAGGCGAGACGGGAGGACAGTTTCGGTGGGTGACTTCCGGTTCGAGGTGGAGGGAGGTCCGTTCTGGACCGTCCCCCAGGTGGTGGAGCTTTTAAGGGAGGTGCTAAGATGAAGCCAAGGGAACCGGTCAGGACGCTGAGCTCTAAGACGAGAAGCTGGTCGTCCCTTGCCCCTGGGCAGATCATAGCCCAGCCGAAGCTTCGACCCATAGTCTCCCAGGGGGGGTACTGCACGGATGGGGTAAAAACTTCGGTGGTCTGGACGAACGGAAGGGAGGTACGCGGGAGCTTTTACCTGATCGATGCGGGTTCCGGTAGGACCGTTTACGAGGGGGAGCTGAGGCCGTGGGGATATCACATCTGGGGGGGATACAACCTGGTGGCGGACTTCTCCCCATTTCGAAAGGAGGGGCGTTACAGGCTCAGTGTGCGGATAAGGGACGTCGAGACCGAGGATTCCCTTCCCTTCGAGATCTCTTCGTCGGTGTATCAGGACTGGGCCGGGATGGCGGCCCAGTGGTTTTACTACCAGAGGTGCGGGTGCGAAGTTCCGGGGTGGCACGGTCCCTGCCGTTTAGACGACGCGCTCTTAGACGGCAGGCAGGTGGACGCCACAGGCGGCTGGCACGATGCTGGCGATTACAACAAGTGGACCGGATGTGGGGCGTACGGGATCCTGTCCTTAGTGGCCCTATACGAAGCCCTTCCGGATCGGCGGCTGGTGGACGAG
>DTXA01000413.1 GCA_012962735.1 Candidatus Latescibacterota bacterium | reverse complement strand
CGCGTGGCGGTAGTCTTTCACGCCGTCCTTGCCACTGCCGGTCGCTTCCTTCCTCCATGGCATCTTAAGTCACCCCAATTAGAGCGAAGAAGAGCGAAAAGTGGGTCACTACTCATGGTGGACTGTTTAACCGTGCCTTAAATGCCAGCTCCTCGCAGGAAGCAGGAGCGTCCTCACCTTACTACCGCTTACCGCTATGTAGAACCCTATCGCAACGAAGAGTATGACGCTGTAAGCAACAGAGGAGGCCAGGGCCGCCCCGGATATCCCGTAGCGGGGTATAAGTAGTAGGTCCAAAATTACCGTCAGGACCAAAGCCGTGCCCGCGTTTATAGAGTTATAATGAGGATAGCCCCTTCCCGTTATCTCGTTCGTCAGGACCTTCGAGGTCCCGAGCAACACCACGCCCGGAAGTAGGACGAGCATGGAGCTGTACGAGGGAAGGAAGGCGTCCGAGAACACGAAACCTATAAGGGGCCTTCCCACGGCGCCCAAGGCCAGAGCACCCGCGGCGGTCAGGACCAAGGTAGTTCGAAATACCTTGGGGGTGAAGGTGTTCATCTCTTCGGCATCGGTGGAGGCCGCCTTGGGAAATATTACGAACCCCACGGCGTTGGGCAGGTACCACAACATCTCCCCGAGCTTCACGGCCACGCTGTATATCCCGACGCTCGCGGGCCCGAGAAAGTAGTTGACTAAGAACATATCGAGCCTATAATTGAAGAACTGTAAGATGTTTCCCACGTATCCCTTGAGCCCGAAGGAAAGCAGCTTCCCGGTGGCTTCCACGTCCCAGGCTGGCTTAAACGGTGTCCCCTCCCCCCTGAGGGCGAAGACGGCGCCCGAAAGGCAGCCGAGCCCTCCGACGAGCCATGCGACCAGAGCTCCCCAGAGGCCGAACCCGGACATCACGACTAGTAGGACCGTAAGAATAAACATGATAATGCCTTGCAGGAGCTTCACGATGTTCACGGTAACTATCCTTCCCAGGCCCTGGAGCACCGCCAGGAGGTATCCACTTAGGAGCGATATCGGCAGGTTCGCCATAGCTAAGGCGAGGAGCTCTGCGGGGACCCCAGGCACGAGCCTCCCGAGCAATCCCACCCTTATGCAGATGGCCACGAGCACGAGGCCGAAGGCGGTAGAAGCGAGCCCGAGGCCGATGGAGCTTCCCAGGAGCTTCCTTACGTCCAGCTTTCCTGAGCCTGCGAAGTACACGTTGGACACGCTCACTCCCATATCCAGGAAGAGCCCCAGCATCCCAGGGACCAGGAGGGCCAGCACGAGGACCCCCTTCCCCTCGGGCCCAAGCCAGCGCGCTACTACCGCCACGCTCGCCGTCCTGAGGAGGAGGTCCGATCCCTGGGCTAAGAACGTTATGAAGACCTGGACGTGGAACCTACCCCACCGACCCTCATCCGACGACCAGGACATGGAACTCACCTTGGAATTCGAAGGAGGTATAGGTGAACCGCCTGATTCCGGGCATACGCCAAAATCTTTGCAAGAGGAGCGATAGAGCCCTCAAAAGCGGGCCGGACGGACCTTTCAGGGTGAAGGTCCTCTTAGCCCTCGTTTGGCCTGCATAGAAGAGGGCGTAAAAAAGGTCGCTCGCCTTTAAGTTCCTCCTCTTCCTCTTGAAGATCAACCCGCCCGCCCTTCTGGACACGAGCCAGAGATGGAAGGGCTCCCCGAGGACGGACTCCGTCAGGGCTCCAGGGCATTCTATGTAGCCCCTATGGGCTACCCTCACAAGCTCCCTACAGAAGAGCACAGGGTCCTCCACGTGCTCGGCGACCTGGCACGCCAGGACGAGGTCGAAGGACTTATCCTTGAAGGGGAGGTGTTGTGCGTCCCCCAGCACGAAAGGACGGGAGCCCCTGAGGGACGGGAAGCCTCCCCTCTCGGGGCTGGGAGCCATATCCTTATCCAGAAGCACGTCCGCCCTCGGATGGGGATTATGGCCGCTTCCGATATCGAGCACCCTCCACTCACTGTGTATTTTAATGCGCCTCAAAGAATTTCCTGTCAGGAAGGTCTGGAAACCCTTCATCGTTCTAAGCTGAATATCTTTCCGGGATTCAGGATGTTCTTCGGGTCGAACTCCTTCTTTATCCTCTTCATGAGCTCTATCCTCGTCCTGTCCGAGAACATCGGCAGGTACTTCTTCTTCACCAGCCCTATCCCGTGCTCCCCGGATACCAGTCCTCCTCTCTTCAGGGCATCCTCGTGTAAGGCGTCCCGCACGGGGGCGTAAGCTCGCCTCCATTCTTCCTCTTCCATCCACTCCAAGTCCCCTTCCTTGAACCTCACCTTCATTATGTGGGAATGCACGTTCCCGTCGCCCGCATGGCCGTACGTGGGAATCCAGACCCCGTATTCTTCCGATATCCTCTGCACAGCATCCACGTGGTTCGCTATCTCAGCCGGAGGAACGACTATGTCCAAGATCTCTATCGTGTACTCCTTTATAGCCTCGTACAGCTTCCCGCGGAAATCCCATACTTCCTCCTGCTCCTTAGCAGCGGCCAAGAACACATCCACGCAGTTGTGCTCCTCGCAGACCTGGGCTATGCCCTCTGCGGTCCTTTCTAGTTCCTCCTCCGAACCCGCGTCTATCTCTATCATGAGGTACGCCTGACCTCCCGAAAACTTCGACCTTTTCTCCCTCTTCCTCTCGGCCACCGTCACGACGTCATGCTGGACGAACTCTAAGGCGGTAGGGCGAAACCCCCTCTTGAGTATATCGGGCACGGTGGCTATGGCGTCGTGTAGGCTACCGTACGGTACTATAAGGGTGTTGGTGACCACGGGGAGGGGGTCGAGGCGCATGACCTGCTTCGTGACTATCCCTAAGGTCCCCTCGGAGCCCACCATCAGGTGGAGGAGGCTGTAGCCGCTGCTGTTCTTCACGGTTCTACTTCCCAGGT
>DTXA01000412.1 GCA_012962735.1 Candidatus Latescibacterota bacterium | reverse complement strand
GGGCGATCCCTGGTTCCTGAAGCGCTTCTACGTGGACGGCCACGAGTACAACGTGGTGGCCATCAAGACGCGGGGCACCACCGAGTTCCAGTTCATCACCATCCGGACCCCCATCCCCAAGGTTCCCGTCACCATCGAGCAGCACTCGGTTCGCCTCCAGGGTTACCCGCCCCTGGAGCCCCTGTCGGTGATGCCGCCGTACAACTACGAGCACTACATCATCGAAGACGTCCAGGCCGGCGGGGGTGGGGAGATGGGCAGCTTGATCGGCCCGGTACCCCCCATCCTGCAGAGGAACGGCCCCTTCCCCTACGGGGGAATCTATCCCGCGTGGCCTGTGGGGCCCTACGATGACCCCCGCGAAGTCTATCTCCTCTATGTGGAGGAGGATGCCAATCCCGAGTTTCTCGGGGAGTTGAAGGAGAAATATGGCGAGTATCTCGTCACCGACGAGGTGACCCAAGAGGTCGAATTCTGGTACGTGGAGCAGTGGTGGACGCTGCCCTGGAAGTATACCGAGTTCGTGTTGCCGGATATCCAGGGCGAGACCGATCTGTACCTCCTGTCCAGCGCCTTCACCACGCAGACGGGAGAGCGGGTCAAGTTCTGGTTCGACCCCGCCATGGGAGGCAAGAAGTACAAGGACCCGGAGGGGGTGCGCCTCTACGGTGAGGGGAATGAGGGGGCAGGGGACACGACGGTGGTGACCGACACCGTGGTGACCCAGGTGGCCACGGTGACGGCTCGGGTTGAAGTGCCCCCCTACACCGGCCCCTGGGATCCCTTCAACCCTCAGCTCCCCCAGGCACCCAGGAAGGACTCTCTGACCTTTAACCCGGCCTACATGGACAGGTTCAATCATGGCAGGGAGCCCCTGCACGATCTCTACTCCCAGATCTTTACCGAGGTAGGGGACGCCCGGGAGAAGGTCTTCTTCCGGATGTGGTACCAGCCGGAATACACGGACAAGATCCGGGATACGGAGGTCTACACCTTCCCCGCCCTGATGCAGGAGTTCACCTACATGTTCCTCGACACCCTGGATCGGCCCAGCCACGGC